>CAZHEW010000019.1:0-17828 GCA_964531815.1 uncultured Verrucomicrobiota bacterium | reverse complement strand
ACCTACTACAAGTGGCTGCCGAATGAGCCAGTGCATGGCACCATCAGGCCGGCATTGCGCCAAACCCTTTTCTTCGACTGGCACGTGCAGTCGCGGAAGACCATTCCCTGACAACGGCTTGATTGGCTAGGGGTCGGCGGGTCCAGTTCGCCTGGGCGTAAACTCTCGGGCACGGCGTTGGGCTTCGGCGAGCTGATCCGATGTGAGTTTGTTCTTCAGGTCTCGCAGCAGGGCATCGCCAGTGTTTGGATCAGGCTGCTTGGCCGCTATCATCGCCCACTTGCAAGCCTCTGCAAGGTCCTGCGGCACGCCTTCGCCCGTGGCGTATTCCCTGGCTAGCGCTGCGGCCGCTGCGCCGATCCCCTGGTCTGCGGCCAGTTTGAACCACCGTGCGGCTTCCTGATGATCCACCGCGACGCTCTGGCCTAATTGGCAGCGTAGCCCCAGGCTGTATTGGGATTCTGCTTGTCCCTGTTCGGCGGCTTTGCGGAACCAGCGCGTGGCCTCGGCAACGTCCTGTGCGACCCCCTGGCCCAGCACATACATGACCCCCACTCGGTGCTGCGCGACCGGGTTTCCCTTCAGCGCCGCCGGCAGGAGCAGCCCCAGCGCCTTGCCGTAATCGCCGTTCTTCCAAGCCTCGCTGCCACGCTTGACGATTTGCTCCAGCGCTTGAGTCTCGACCCCGGAGGCGGCTGGCTCGCCCACCTCCGCCGGCTGCAATTGGAAGTCAATCTGTGCCGGTTGCATTGGCTGCGGGCTGGTCGTGGCAAAGGTGTGGAGCTTGGTTTCGTAGCCTGACGCGGAGGCGGCCAGCGTGTGTTCCTCGTACCAGGTGCGCAGCTCATAATGGCCCTTGGCATCGGTCCAACCCTGTTGCACCCGCCGATTGGGCCGAGCGCCGTAGTAGTTGTCATCCACCCGCGCCCCCGCGATCGGTTCACCGGTGACGGCGTCCGTCACGGTGCCGCGGACTATGAAGGTTGGCGTCCGCTGGCTGATTTGCTGTTGCATCTTTCTGGCCCGATCCCGAGCCTGGATGAAGTTTGGCACCGCGATCGATACCAGGATTCCCCCAACCGGAATTGCCAGGACCAGCAGCACCGCCGCCACAACCACCGCCGTGACCTTCCACGCCCCCCAGCCGTACGCGGGCCGTGCCGGTTCGAGTGCGGGGATGGCATGTGCTTTGCCAAAAGCCTCGCGCACCTGCCGCTGGCTGAGCACCACCAACGCCCAAATCCCAATTGGCAGGCCAATCAGATTGCCGGGCGTGACGAGGATCGCCAAAATGGCCCCCGCGATGGCGAGTCCGTACGCCTGGAGCCGTTTCATCGTCAAACCCGCAACCAGAATGATGCCGCTTAGCACCAGGGCCGAGAGCGGCACCAATAGCATAAGCATAGGCGCCCCCACGGCTCCTTTACTTCTCGCCACGACCACCGCAATGAGCAGGATCAAGGGAATCGAGATCCAGTTCAGGATGGCGGTGATGATTAGTCCAATCGCCGGGCCTCTCACCTGCTGCAGGGCGCTCTCCGCCGCGCCGGCCTGGACGGGCGGCGCAACCCGGCTCCGCTCCGCTCCGGCTTGTGCTCCACCACCCTCGGTATTCACAATAGTTTCCACATCGGACTTCACCTGGCTCGCCTGCTGGTAGCGGCGCTCCGGCTCCTTCTCCAACGCGTGGAGCACCACCTCGTCCAACCGGACATCCATCTTCACCATGTGTGACGGCGGCGCGAACTTTCCCAGCGGCAACTCGCCGGTGAGCATTTCGTAGAACACGACGCCCAGCGAATAGATGTCCGCCCGGTGGTCCACGATGCCCGGCTTCTCGACCTGCTCCGGCGCCATGTAATGCGGCGTCCCCACCACCTGCTGGTCCCCGGTGAGCGACTCGACTCGCCCCTCTGCGCCCAGCAGCTTGGCGATCCCAAAGTCCGCGATCTTCACCCGGCCTTGTGTGTCCATCAGGATATTCTCCGGCTTGATGTCGCGGTGGACCAAGCCCTGCTGGTGGGCATATTGGAGCGCCTCGCAAATCGCCGGCACAATCGTGAGCGCCTCCTCCGGCGCGAGTTTCCGCGTTTGCAGCAATTGCCGCAGATTCATTCCATCCACAAACTCCATCAGCAGGTAATACAAGCCGTCGGCCTCGCCGAAGTCATAGATGGTGACAATGTTCGGATGGTTGAGCCGCGCCAGCGCCTGCGCCTCCCGGGTGAACCGCTCGGCAAAGCGCGGGTCTTTCTCCTTCTCGCGCGCCAGGATCTTGATCGCCACGAGGCGGTTCAGCCGCGGCTGGCGCGCCTTATAGACCACCCCCATGCCGCCGCGTCCAAGGCATTCCAGGACTTCCAATTGCGGGAAATGGCGGGCGATCTCTTCCAGCGGCGGCGGCGGTTCCGGCTTCGGCCGGACCACGCGCGTGCCGTCGGGCCCGACCTCCTCGCCGGGGGCCTCGGTTTGCGTCGCCAGGTTCAACGCCATCAGGCAGTGCGGGCAGAGGCCCTCGGGCGCGTCGGACGCCAGCGGCGCGCCGCACTTCCCGCATTTCCGATCCATGTTCGCGTTCTTTGTCATCACTCCCTAATTAAGAATGCACCGGGGAATGTTACGTGAAACGTGATGCGTGGTGCGGGGCGCGTGATGAAGACCCAGGGCGCTTTAGCAATGCCTTCACGCAACACGCAACACGCCCCAGCCCTCACTCCGCCAGCACGCTGATGAGGTAGCGCACCTCGTCCTCGATGTCTTCCGAGCGGGAGAGGGTATGGGCGATTTCTTCCCGGAAGACCTCCCGGAACCGCTTGCGCAGTCGGTGCACCGCCACGCGCGCAGCCCCTTCGCTCACGGCCAGGGCGGCGGCAATCTCGGCGTATGCGATTTCGCCTCGCTCGGCGGTCAAACACGCCTTCAGCCGGTCAAATTCGGCGGCTTTGCCGGTCGCGCCGAACTCCTCCCGCAGCCGCGCCATGGTGCGATCGAGCAACGTCAGCGCCCAGCGCCGCTCGAAAACCCGGTCCGCCGCAGCGCCCTCGATGGGTTCAACCCGATACCGCTGCTCGGCCAGTTCTGTATCCAGCGAGAGGCAGGGCTGGCCGCCGCCGCGTTTCTGGGCGCGGACGCGGTCCCACTCATTGGCCAGGAACCGTTTCAGCGCCACAATCAGAAACGTGCGAAACCGGCCCTTCTCGCGGGCCGCCGCCTTGAGGTAATCCTTTTGCAGCAACCGGGCGAAGAACTCCTGCGTCAGGTCCTGGGCGTCGGGCGGAGAATGGCCCTGTCGGCGGACATAGGCGTAAAGGGGATACCAATAGGTGCAGCAGAGCGTTTCCAGCGCGGCAGTGGATTGCGGCGAATCCTTCTTGCGGGCCGACAAGACCACGGACCAATGGGTCGTGACGAAGACCGGAGATTGAGCGACGGCCTCCAAAGCGAGAGTCGCTGTGGTATGAGCTGTGGATGTCCCGGTTGTGCTCACCGGCTCAACCCTAGCAAACCAACACTGGAGAGCAAGACCCGGCAGCGGCGATAAAAGAAATCAGGCACTCGACCTTGAACCCCCTTTCCAGGCTTGATGGTGCGCGACGGGGCGCAGAATTGCGGCAACCGTCGCCGAGACCGGGCGCGAGGGACAGGCAACTTCGGGTTGACCGGGCGGTGCGCCTGGCTGATTGTTAAGGAATCATCATTATTATGAGAACGAAATGGCTTGCAATGGCAATGGCCGCAGCGTTGGCGGCGCTAACGGCGGGATGCGCTGCCGTGTTGGTGGGCGGCGCGGCCGCCGCCGCCGGGGTGGGCACCTACGCCTACGTGAGTGGCGAATTGAAAGGGTCCGAAGCCGTGTCTCTGGATCGGGCGTGGAGCGCGTCGCAGGCGGCAATGAAAGACCTCGAGTTTCCCATCACCAATAAGGCCAAGGATGCCCTGCAAGGCGAACTGACCGCCCGGACCGCTGCCGACAAGCGTATTGTGGTCAAGTTGAAGAAGGTGTCGGACAAGACCACGGATATCCGCATCCGCGTCGGCACGTTCGGGGATGAGACAGTGTCACGGCTGATCCTGGATAAGATCAAGAGCCATTTCTAGCCCTGGCAGACGGAGTCCACTATCCTGCGGGGCCCCGCCGCCCTATGAGAGCCAATCTGGCTCTTAATCCGCGCTCTGTCGTTGGTGGCGACTGGGAGCAGCGCTGATTTCCTGTAACGTCTGGTGGAATTTGCTTAAGAAGGAGGTGAAGGCAGATGCCATTGCGGCAGAGCGAGCCCATAACGGACTTTGCAGAAGTGTGACAATGCGCAAGCGGCAGTGGCCCAAAACCGGTCAGAACTTGATGATATGAAAGCAAGATACCTGAAGACAAATTGGTTGGCCCCCCTGATGGGGGTCGTCGTCGTGGCGGGCAGCGTGCTGGCGGCGCGAACCTATGTTGGCTTGGAACAACAGGCTGGCGCCGACCAAGTCCTCGGGACAACTCTCGATCGCCTGCGCTCGGACCTGAAGCTCTGTGAGGTGCTGCGGACAATCCGCTACGGAGAGGTGGCTGGGGGGGCGCAGCGTTTGGACGTGCTCCTGTGCGACGACATCCTCGAACTCCATGCCGGGCTGAACGCCGCCGACGTGCGAACCCGGACCTACGTCGAGGATGCGTTCCGAAGGATTGCCCTGCTCCGGCCGAAGATTGGCGCGGACGCCGCCACCGGCTCAGCTCAAATGCACACCAGCGACCAGGCTGCGGCGGAGCGGATTCTCGCCTCGGCCTTGGGCGCCGGCCACGTCGCGCAGACGAAGTAGATACGGATGCGGAAAGGGGCGGTGGGGCGCGGACTGCTCTGTTGGGGGAGAGTTGGCCCCCTGAGGATGCGGAGCAACGTTCCGCGCCCAGCGCGCCCTCACCGCATGATTATCAGCCGGGAGCCCCCGGTTCTCCTCAAGCCCAGATCGAGCCGGTGGTCGCGTGCATGATGACCGTGCGCAGCGGACCGTGGGAATGCTTGTGGTTGTGCGCGCTGTTCACGGCGGTGTAGAACAGGTGCCACTGGCGATCACGCTGAACCAGGAAGCTTGGGCCGTAGATGCCATAAGAATCGGGCTGCTTCTCGTCACCGCGCGCCAGCCAGGCCGAGCGGTGCGGACGATGCCACGTCGAGCCGTCCGGGGAGAAACACCATTCCAGGTCCATCGTCTGGGCCTGGCAGCGATAGTGCCCCAACATGCCGACCTGCCCCTTGGAGGTGTGGGTGGCGGCGAGGTAATAGAACTGCTGGTCCACCGGATCGCGGGCGTCGCGCTGGATAACGCGCTTGCGGCTCTCAAAGCGCAGGCCGTCCGCGGAGGTGTAGCGGTCAATCACGCGCAACAGGCCCGGGGCATTGTCATGGGCCATGTAGGCGGGGTCGCTCTTGGGCGCCGACAGCAGCGCCACGCTGTACATCTCGAAGGAACCGTCGGCCAACTGGTAGAGGTTGGTCGCATCATTGGAAATCAGGCGCGGCAGGGCTAGCGGCTCATCCGCGGGGCGGTCGGGGCTTGGGTTCTTGTGAATTATCACTCCATCGGGCGAGGCGACTCCGTGGGCGGCCCGGTCTGATGGGTGGTAAAGAACAGGCCGAAGTGGGTCAATTACCGTGTAGCGTCTGCCGTCATCGCTGTCGGCGGCGAGGTAGCGCGCGATGCCGGGACCGTGCGCCCAGAAATAAATCCGGTGACGGCCGTTCCGGAGGGGGATGTGGACCACTTGAACCGGGTTCCACTTGTCGGGCAGATGGCCGAGGGTGAACGGACCGTCTCCCGCGTCGCCGGGCGTGCATCGCGCGGGGAACTTCCTGAACGGGCCGCCCGCAGCGCCCTCGGCGTAAGCAATCAGGTATTTCTTGCCGCAGGCCGAGTACCAGAAACGCCAGCGGTCGCCGGACAACGGTTCCTGCGGACAGGTGAAGCTCTGGATATGGCCGCCCTCCCAGTCCTCCGTCGGTTCAAGAACCACGCCATGCTTGCGCCACGCGGTTGGGGCGCAAGGCTCGGGGATGGGGCGGGCGGATGGGGCGGCGGCGCCAAACGTGTGTGGCGCCGCGACGATAGCGGCGGTTGTGCCTAAGCCCTGTTGCAGAAACGCGCGGCGGTTGATAGGACGCATGGGACATCCATTACCCGCAATTGGGATGGGAGGCAAGCGCAGCCGGACGCATGCGTGCCCAATGGGGCATGAGCGCGGCGAACTGGTGGACGGCCTCGGGACTGCCGGAGAGCTTGGCCATAAGGTTGGAAATCCCCAAAGTGGGGCTGGAGCGGTCAAGTGCCTGTATAAAGATCCAGCACTCAGATGTCCACAGCCTCTCAGCCAACCCGGATGACGAAGCCCCGCACTTTAGGCTTTGGCCTCAAGCCCGCTGCCTGTAATTTCCGGTCATGCGGGAACGGATTGGCATTCTGACTGGCGGCGGCGATTGTCCGGGGCTGAACACGGTTATCCGGGCGGTTGTCAAATGCGCGACCAAACGTGACTGGGACACCATTGGATTCCTCGACGGCTTCGAGGGACTGCTGGAACCGGTGCGCTATCGGCAGCTTGATTACAAGGAGATGGACGCGCTGCTCTTTGTGGGCGGCACCGTGCTGGGCACCTCGAACAAAGGCCGGTTTGCGGCCAAGACCGGCCACGGCGAAACGAACCGCATCCCGCGCGACATCCTGGATCAGGCCAGGGCGAACATTCGGCAGCTCGGCTTGCGCGCGCTGGTGGTTGTGGGCGGCGACGGTTCGCTCACGACGGCGCAGCAACTCTTTGAACATGGAGTTCCGATTGTCGGCGTGCCCAAAACCATAGACAATGATCTGGAAGCCACGACGCTCACATTCGGCTTTGACTCGGCGGTGGCCTGCGCCACCGACGCGCTGGACCGGTTGCGCACAACCGCACAGAGCCATGACCGCGTGATGGTCCTTGAAGTCATGGGCCGTTACGCCGGCTGGATTGCGGTCACCGCCGGCATTTCGGGGGGCGGCGATGTGATTCTCATTCCGGAGATTCCGTTCCGTCTGGAGAGCGTGTGCGCGAAGGTTGCCGAGCGGGAGCGCGAGGGCAAGGATTTCACGCTGGTAGTCGTCGCCGAGGGCGCGCGCGAACAGGGCGCCGACTTTGTGACCTCGGGTGAGGCCGAGACCAGGCGCGAAGCCCGGCTGGGGGGCATTGGCGCCGTGGTGGCCGCGGAAATAAACAAGCGCACCGGCAAAGAAACGCGCGTGTGTGTCCTGGGCCATTTGCAGCGCGGCGGGGCGCCGACCTCATTTGACCGGTTGCTTTGCACGCGATTTGGCGCCCGGGCCGTCCAGCTCATCGCAGAGGAGAAGTTCGGGCACATGGTCGCCCTGCGCCCGCCCGACACGGTTGCCGTCCCGATTGCCGAGGCGATTGGCCGTCTCCGGGTCGTTCCCCCCAAGGGCGAAATGGTCCAGACTGCCCGCGCGCTGGGCATCAGCTTCGGCGATTAGCGGCTTGTAATCGCGCGGGGCTTCTGACACAGATTCGGCCGAACGAGTCGTGGTATGGAATCGTCAAATATGAAAACAAACCAAGTATCAATCAGTCCCTCAGGGGAGAAATGCCCGTTGCCCGCTCAAGAGGAATATCCTGCCGAGTTTGCCCGCTTGAAGGAGCTGGCAGCCAAGCACCGCAAGGCCGGCAAGGAAATCGTGGTGGTGGTCGGACTGGGATTTGTCGGCGCGGTGATGGCTGCTGTGGTGGCCGATGCCACCGACAAGAAGGGGCGTTCGACGAAGTTCGTCATTGGCGTGCAGCGCCCCAGCACGCGCAGCTTCTGGAAGATTCGATTGCTCAACCGGGGCGTTTCGCCGGTCAAGGCCGAGGACCCGGAGGTGGAGCAACTCATCCGCCGCTGCGTTAATGAGAAGCAGACGTTGGTGGCCACTTATACCGAGGAGGCCCTGAAACTGGCCGACGTGGTCGTGGTGGACGTCCAGTGTGATTACCTCAAGGAGTCTCTGGGCAACGTCCGCACCGGGGCAGCCGAGATGGCGGCGCTGGAAGCCTCGATTGCGACGATCGCGGAGAACATTCCGCCCGCCGCGCTAGTCCTGATTGAGACCACCGTCGCTCCGGGGACCACCGAGCAGATTGCCTACCCGATCATGAAGAAGGTCTTCAAGAAGCGGGGCATCCGTTCCGAGCCGTTGCTGGCGCACAGCTACGAGCGGGTTATGCCCGGCAAGAACTATGTCGCTTCAATCCGTGATTTCTGGCGCGTGTGCAGCGGCGTCAACGCTACCGCCCGCAAGCGCGTCACTCGATTCCTCAACGAGGTGCTGCACACCGACAAGTACCCGCTGACTGTGCTGGACCGCCCCATCGAATCGGAAACGGCCAAGATCGTGGAGAACAGCTACCGCGCCACCATTCTCGCGTTCCTCGATGAATGGTCAATCTTCGCCGAGCGCAACGGCGTGGATTTAAAGAAGGTGATCGAAGCCGTCAAAGTCCGCCCAACCCACTCGAACATCATCTTCCCGGGGCCGGGTATCGGGGGCTATTGCCTGCCCAAAGACGGCGGGTTGGGGGTCTGGGCCTACCGCCACATCTTCGGTTTCGAGGATGACATTTTCAAGATCACGCCCCTGGCCATTGACATAAACGACACCCGCTCGCTGCACGCCCCCCAACTGGTGCGCGATGCCTTGCGAAATATGGGCAAACCGATCGCCGCCGCGGAAGTGCTGCTGCTGGGGGCCGCCTACCGTGAGGATGTGGGGGATACCCGCTACAGCGGCTCGGAAATCATCGTGCGCAAACTCTCCGAAATGGGCGCCGATGTTAAAGTGCATGATCCCTACCTGGACCACTGGTGGGAATTTGAAACGCAAGATACCTACCCGCGTCCCGATTATAGCTGGGCCCGCTTCTTCCATCGGCAGGCCCCGCTCAAGAATCTGCGCATGGAGAAAGATCTCTGGGCGGCCATGAAAGGGATTGACGCCCTCGTGCTGGCCGTGCGCCACGACCAGTACTTGAAACTCGATCCGGATCAGGTGTTTAAGAGCGCCGGCCGGCCCTTTGCCGTTGTGGACTGTTTCTGCGTGCTCGACGACGAGAAGATCCGCCGTTACCTGGAGTTGGGGTGCGAAGTTAAGGGCATGGGCCGCGGGCATATTAAACGGATCAAAGACAGCCTCCACCCGCGGCTCCCCCGGAAAAGGGCGAAGGCTTAACCTGGCCGAGGTGTCTCCGCCCGCCATCAGCGTGTGGGGGGCGGCGGACAGCAACGACCGCGAAAAACCAAAATAATTAGGTTGACGACTTCGCCTCGGTTTGGTAATAGTAACTCAAAGTCACGTCCAGCCTGAGACAGGCGGGTCGGGATAGTTGTATGAAACGCATTACCAGCATCATAATTTGCGCAGCTCTTCCAGTTGTTTGCTCTGCCTTTGGAAAGGATGCGCCAAAGGCCAACCCCTATAGAGTGGTCTTGGCCGCAGTTCCATCGGCGGAACTTCCGGTAAAGGCGGCGGACTTGGTCCTGCAGGCCAAGCCCAAGGACCGAAAGGCTACGACCGTTGATGTGGTCAAGGGCGCGGTGGGGATTAATCCCGCAGCCGCCACCTCCATCGTCAGGGCTATTGCGCGGGCGGTGCCGGATATGGCGCCAATAGCCGCGGCGGCAGCGGCAACCGAACAGCCAAAGCAGGCCAGCGCGATTGCGAAGGCCGCGGCGGCCGCCGCTCCGTCCCAGGCCGGCTCGATTGTGACGGCGGTGTGCCAAGTGGTGCCCACGTACTACCCGAATGTTGCTGTGGCGGTCTCGCAAGTTGTGCCGGGGGCGAACAAGGAGATTGTGCGGGCGGTTGGGGTGGCCCAACCGGCTCTGCGGCCTTCGCTCGAGAGAGTTTTGGCGGGCTACCACGGAAGGGTGGCCTCGGTGGGCGGTGCATTAGCCGAGGCCGCGTGGGTTGCCCAAAACGAGGGGCAATCCACACCGGCAGCAGTGTCACCCCAAACCTCTACTCCGACTCCTGCTCCTGCTCCCGCGCCCACCATTGCTGCCATTACGCCCACGCTGACGCCTGCTGTTACCCCTGCGGTGACGCCGGTTGTTACGCCGCCAGTGACCACTACTCCGACCACCCCGCAGGGCCAGCCGGGGCCCTTCGCTAGAGGACCGACGGTAGGCCCTCCTTACTTCCCTCTGCTTACAACGCCAACGAACATTACGTCCGCGACATCAACTGAAGTCCCGGAGGGTGGGCGTAATTACGCGAAGCCGTAGAGAATCTGGTTGAGCCCGCCGGGTGAGACTCGGCCGGGAACCGGAACGGACAACGCGGTGGCGCACACGGCAAAGGGCTTCCGGGCGCTGGGCAGCGCCGCGAGCTCTGCCATCAGGAGAGTTGCCTGGTCTCAACGGTCGCAGTCAGCGTCGAGGTTAGCCGGCCGCTGACCTCGTCCTGCCCGTCAGGTAATACAGGAGGCGAGGCGTTTCAGTCCATTTCTGTAACGGTCCACATTCAGTTCCCCGGCTTGGGAACAGAATTGCTGCGGAGCGAAGGGGATATGGGGTTAAACACCTTCAGAGTCAGGCCATCAACATTCGCGCTGGCGGCGTAAAGGCTGGAGTGGAAGTACCGCGTGACGCTGTCGAAGGCGGGGAGGAGTGAGAAATCCATCCAGATGCCGAGATTACTTTCCGGCCCGCTCGTTCCCGGCAGGGCGGGGAACAGGCTGGGACCAATGCCGTTGGTTGAGGCTCCGGGATCATTTTTTGCCGTCTCGAAGGCAGCGCGCATCGTATCCACCTGGTTTTCGTACCAGAAAAGGCCGGTGCCCATGCCACCGACATTCTGCGCGGCCTCCAGCAGGCCGGGGTTGTCCCGGAGCGCTTTGACCTGGCTTTGACCGCTGCGCAGGTACTCCTCAAGCAGGGCAGTGTCGGTGGACATTGCGACATAGCCGGCGCTCGCAGCCCAGTTCAGCGTGCGCGGTGGCGTCGGACGAGAGGCTCCGGCGGTGGAGAACGGCAAGGGAGGCGCCGGGACCGAGAATACCTTCCGGCCCAGAAACTCCCGTTCGGCAAGCGTGTCACCTTGGGGGAAGATCACAAAGAGGCGCTTGAGAGCGACCGCCAGCAGATCGGGGTTCGGCGAGCCGAGCAAGAGGAGGGAGGGCGAGGTTTGCGGTGCTGCCGGGGTGTCGGCGCGAGCCGCCCGCCCGTAGCTGATGATGTCGTCGCCGAAATTGGCAAGCAAAGTCTGCTTAAGGTCAAATCCGGGCTCGTCCTGTTTGGCGCGAGCATTGGCGGTGTCGAGGACCAAGTTGATCGCGCTGACGGCCTGAGGAGAAAGGTCATTGAGCATCTGCTCGAGAGTCGCCCAGGCCTTGGGGATGTCCAAACGCCAGCGAAGGAACTGCGCGGCGTCGGCTGGAACGAAGGGCGGCGGGCTTGCGTCCTTGGCCGCGCCAGTCAGGACGCGGAGCAGGCCGCGGCGAGCGGCGTCCGGCACGGCGAGGAAGAAATGGAGCAGGCAGCCTTCGTTGGAGTCCTGGAAGCTGAAGGCCAGGGTCCCGCAGTCGGCCAAACCCGAGGCACTGAGGACTTTGTCCGGCTTGAGAGGTTCGAGCGGATCAGGCGGTTCGGCGGGGACGGGTTCGGACGGTTTGCGGCTGAGGGCATCTGCGAACGCCTTGACATTAACCCAGCCATAGAAAGGAGCCGTGCGGAAATGAGCCTGCTGGCTGGCTTGATAGACAGACAAGTCGCCCAGGATTGGGGCGGCGCCGCCAGTGAGTCGAGTGACGACTCTTTCCACGTTCCTGACCGAGTTGCCCGCTACCAGCAATGAATCAACCTGGCCGAAGACCAGATCCGGGCTCGCGGTCAGCAGAACCACGAGCATGTCGAGCAGCATGTCTTCCTTGCGTGCGGGGTTGACCGGGCCCTGGTTGAGCTCGGGATAAGTAATGACCCGGGGGAATACCGGCGCGCGCCAGAGCCATTTGGCTAGCGTCTTCGGCACATCGTTGGTTGTGACAGCAAGGACGGAAAACTCCAGGTTGCGAATGGACTCGGTCTTGATGGTCTTGCCGGCGGCGACCCATTGCTTGCGGAGGTTGGCGAGGTTCGTCTTGAGCAGGCCAGCTTTGTCCCGTGTGTCGAGCAAGAGCAGGTAGCCGAGAGGTTGGTTCTCACCGCCCTGCGACATATTCCTGGTTACTGCAAAGGTCAGTTGGCCTTGCGGCAGGCTGCTGTAGGTGTCCAGGCTCAAGTTGAGCTCCCGCTCCAAAGGCTTGACGACTTCCTCCTGCCAGCGGGAGACGAACTTGTCCCGCAGCGGCTTCATGACCGGATCTTTCCAGAGTTGGCCCTTCGGCGAGCTTTGGGAGATTTGACGCAGTTTGGGGAAGTCGGGGGCCGTAAGCACGAGAAGCGTGTCGTCCGGCAGCAATTGTTCCGGACCAGGGACCGCGGCCCCGGCGGCGAGGACGGGCACGCACAACGCAACGACCAACAAGCCGAGTCTCAACCGGTCAGTGAAACCACGAAACACGTGCGCCAGAAGATCAGGGCTCACTCTTCCACCGGGCTTTGTCGCAGGCGGCCTGGCGGTTCGAGATAGCGGTAGGGGTTGCTGGGGTTGTCATTTGCATAGGCAAACGCATCGCGATGGTCGAGGAAGTGCTTGACAGACTCGACCGGAATGGCAAAGCCGAGCCCCTCGCCGGAGGTAACTTTCATGTTAATGACGCCGATGACTTCTCCGCTCAAGTTGAACAGGGGGCCGCCGCTGTTGCCGGGATTGATCTGCGCCGAGGTCTGCAAATACAGCAGCCCGCCCACCTCGCGGGTCTTGGTGCTCAGGATGCCCTCCGTGACCGTGCGCTCCAGCCCCAGCGGACTGCCGATGGCAAACACGCGCTCACCCACCGACAGCGCGTCGGCACTGCCCAGCGGGACGAAGTGGAACCGGGGCGCATCCTTCTCCTCCACCTTCAGCAATGCCAAATCGGCGAACTTATTGAGCGCGACAATCCGCACCTCTTTGTAGGTCTTCCGGTCGAGTTGTCCGCTCCGCTGGTGAAAGACCTCGACGGAGATCTGGCTCTCGCCCTCGATGACATGGAAATTGCTGATGAGGAAACCCTCATCATTGATGAAGAAACCAGACCCGAGCCCGCTGGGCGTCCGGATCTGCACGACCGCCGCGCCGAGTTGACCAACCAGTTCCAGCACCGTGCGGCTGGCGGCTGGCTTGGCGGAGGAGAAGTAGAAGCCGGGCCTGGCTTCAATGGCCTCCACGTTGCCGCTCTCAACCTCCGGCTTGGCCCCACGCCGTGACCTGGTTGCGGAAGGCGGAGCGTCGCTGGGGAGGACCTTGGCGACCCGATTGCGCGGGATCACCAGCACCGTATACCCGACATCCACGACGATCTGGTCTGACTTCTCCGCGAGGACCTTGCCCGTAATGCTCGCATTCTCCTTCAACTGGATGGTGTCCGCCATCGCGGAAGCCAAGCCAGCCGCCAGGAGCAGAGCGAACACATGCCGCGGAGTTAGCATGACCAGACATTACCCACGCCCCGCGCCTTTGACAAGCGGCCAGCCGAACGCCCGGCAGGAGCAGGGGGGGGCGGCGCAACATCATCGCTCCCCCCCGCCTCACCCGGGATCCGGGGTTACGGCCCAAGACCAATCACCTCTTGCGCAGAGCAGGGCAGTAAGTCAACCGCAACCTTGACATGCCTAGCCGCGCTTTTGCAGTATGAATTGCGATGCGACCATTGTCCGACACCGGGAACCTGGCCCGAAAACGACCGGGTCACTCCACAGCAGCACTGGAGCCTTCCGCCGAATCTGTCACTTGGTATCACTGGCTGGTGGTCTTTTTTGCCTCCTGCGGGTGGCTGTTCGACTGCATGGGCCAGCGAATCTTCGTGCTGTCGCGTGAGCCGGCGTTGAGAGAGTTGCTCGGAGCGGCGGCCTCGGACGGGCAGGTGAAATACTGGGGAGGGATTGCCACGCTGCTAATGATGGTCGGCTGGGCCACCGGCGGCATTCTGTTCGGGATGATGAGCGACCGTTATGGCCGGGTGAAGGCCATGGTCACCACCCTGCTCGCTTATACGATCTTCTCCGGGCTCTCCGGCTTCTCACGGACGGGCATCGAGTTCCTGATATATCGGCTGCTGTTTGGGTTGGGCGTTGGCGGCATGTTCGGCGCGGCGACGACTCTGGTGGCGGAAAGCGTGCCAAAACACTTTCGCACGCTGGCACTTGGCTCGATGCAGGCGCTGTCGGCATTCGGCAACATGATCGCGTCCGGGCTTAGCCTCAAGATTACGCCTGGCATCGAGAGCTTCTGGGGCCACTACAGTGGTTGGCAGGTACTGTCCTTTGTCAGCGTGTTTCCCGCCCTGCTGGCGATACCGATGGTACTGCTGCTGAAAGAGCCACAGGTCTGGATCAAGGCCAAGGCGGAAGCGGCTGGCGGGGCGGCATCCAAACGCGTTGGTTCCTTTGCCGACTTGTTTCAGCATCCGCGTTGGCGCAAGAGCACCCTGATTGGCATTTGCCTGGGGGTGGCGGGCATGGTTGGGTTGTGGGGGATTGCCTTCTTCTCGCCGGAGCTGATCACTGCCGCATTCAAGAATCGCCCCTTGCAGACCGAGGAGATTCTCAAGCCGGCGGAGCTTTGCTCGGCCTTGAAGTCGCCCGCCAATCCGGCCATCGCCCACCTGAAAGCCAAACTGTCACCGGAGGTGACACGGCAGGTGGAAGCCAGCGAAAGCGGCAAGGCAGTGCCGGCTGCGACCGTGCAGGCGCTGGTAGCAGACATCAACCGCCTCATTCAGGAAGATAGCCTTCATGACGAAATGGCCTTTCAATCGGTGGAGTTGAAGAAGCGCACCCGGAACCTGATCCAACGCGTCCAGCAGAACGGGGAGCGGCAAAATGTCATTTCGCTCAACCGGCAGCTAGTGGAGCATGCCTTCCCCGGCGCCATCGGCGAGTTGCAGCGGACGGTTGACAAGACCATAAGCCGCGGCACGCTGTTGCAGGACGTCGGCGCGCTGCTGGGGATGCTCGCCTTCACCTTTGTGGCGTCCTATTTCAGCCGGCGGACGGCTTTCCTCGCGGCCTTTGTCCTTTGCCTTTGCTCCGTGTCTTATGTGTTTTATGCACTGAAGACGGAAACGGACGTGCTCTGGATGCTGCCACTGATGGGCTTTGCGACGCTGTCCTGCTTTGCGGGCTACTCGATCTATTTCCCCGAAATCTTCCCCACCCGTCTGCGCGGCACCGGCGTCGGCTTCTGCTATAACACCGTCCGCTACCTGGCCGCGCCGTTCCCGTTCATGCTTGGCTGGCTAAGCACACTCATGCCCTTCCGCACGGTTGCCGTGATCATGTCCTCGATCTACCTGGTCGGTATCATCGCGCTGATTTGGGCGCCGGAGACCAAGGGGCGCCCATTGCCGGAAGATTAGGGGACGAGCCGGAACCGAATCTTCACGCCGATTTGGCGCGCAACGCCATGCCGCAAGAACGGCGTGCTTCGAGGATGCGGCCGCCCCCCCCAGCGCGTTACCCCATTTACCCGGCCCGCACTGCGCCGGCGCCGGACGATTGCCCAATGGCCTTTGCGTCTTGCGCGCCTTCGCCGCCCGCTCTCACTGCCCCCCGTCCGTTCATTGCCATTCTGGCGGCCGCACCCTATCCTCCCTCTCATGAACGCGATTCCCGTCGGTTCCAACAAAGAAGCTCAACTCGCCCAACGCATGGCAACGCTGGGCGTGCGCGAGACGGACATTGAAGAGACCTTTGTCAGGTCGGGCGGGCACGGTGGCCAGAACGTTAACAAGACGGCCACCCGCGTCGTCTTGCTGCATCGTCCTACGGGTTTGCATGTCAAGTGTCAGATCACCCGCCAGCAGGGGCTCAATCGCTTTCTGGCGCGACGGTTGCTGCTTGATAAGATTGAGCGACGGCGGACGGGCCGGGTGGCGGCGGAGCAAGCCCGCATCGAGAAGATCCGCCGCCAAAAGCGGCGCCGCAGCCGCCGCGCCAAAGAGCGGCTCCTTGCCGACAAATCCCACCACGCCGCCAAAAAGGAAGCCCGGCGCCGGGTCATGGCGGATTAGATCCAGTCGTCGAAACGAGGTCTTCGGCTTCGCCGGGGAGGTGCAAGCGCGCCTTGCCTTGAAATGAGTCATCGGAGTAGCGTAAGCCCCACACATGAATCTAACTGGCGCATTTGCCAGGTCAGTCGAGAGGCAACCGTCCAAGATCGCCTTGCTCTGGGGCGACAGCGAGTATTCCTATGCCCAACTGTGGCGCCAATCGCTCTATGTCGCTGAGGCGCTCAGGCAGCAGTTTGGGGTGCGGCCTGGAGACCGGGTGGGGCTGTGGCTCAAGAACTGCCCGCAGTTCGTAACATCGCTGTTTGGCATCTTGCGCGCCGGCGCGGTCGTGGTGCCGATTAACAGCTTCCTCAAGGCCGACGAGGTGAACTACATCCTGGGCGACGCGGGGATTGACGTGCTCGTCACGGATGCCGAGCTGGGCAGGCATCGCCGGGCGTTGGAAACGATCCGGCCACACCTAAAGCTCTTCGAGGTCGAGCAACTCCAGGGCCTGGAATCGCGTTGGGGGGAACAAGGCACGCACCCTCTGATCGGCACGTCATCTGCAGCAGCTTCCCCGCATCCAGCCTTTCCCGAACCTGCGGAATCGGACCTGGCGGTGATCATCTACACTTCGGGCACGACCGGCCGGCCCAAAGGAGCGATGCTGTCGCACGGGAACCTGCTCCACAATGTCGAGGGCTGCCGTATCGTGCTCAAGACGGTCGAGGGGGACCGTTTCGCAGTGCTGCTGCCGCTATTCCACAGCTACATGCTCACCGTGGGGCTGCTGTTGCCGTTGCTGGTGGGCGGCTCGATGGTGCTGGTCAGGTCGCTCCACCCGGTGCGGAACGTGTTGCAGGAGATTCTGCAACGGCAGGCGACGGTGCTGCCAGCCATTCCCCAGTTCTACCGCAGCATGGTCAATGCGCCAACCCCGGTTCCCCTCCCGTTGCGGCTCTGCGTGAGCGGCGCGGCCCCGCTGCCAGTCCGAGTGCTCGAAGAGTTCGAAGCCAGGTTCCACACTCCCCTCATCGAGGGTTACGGCCTCAGCGAAGCCAGCCCCGTGGTGACCAAGAACCCCTTGGACGGCACACGCAAAGCCGGCTCTATCGGCCCGCCCCTCCCCAACGTGGAAGTCAGCATCCAGGACGACGCCGGGCGCCAGTTGGGGGCGAGGCAAATAGGCGAGCTGTGTGTGCGAGGAGGCAACGTGATGCTGGGCTACTGGCGGCTGCCGGCGGAAACGGCCAAAGTCCTGCGCAACGGCTGGCTCTTGACCGGCGACATCGGTTACCGGGACGAGGACGGCTATTACTACATCACCGACCGGAAGAAAGACATGCTGCTGGTCAACGGCATCAACGTCTATCCGCGCGAGATCGAGGAGGTGCTTTACCAATTCCCGGGCGTCAAAGAGGCGGCGGTCATCGGCCAGCCTGATCCGCGCAAGGGCGAGCAGCCGGTTGCGTTTGTGGCGGCGAATGACGGAGTTGCCCTGGAGGAAAGGGCATTGCAGCAGTTCGCGCGGCGGAAACTGGCCGACTACAAGGTCCCGCGCAGAGTTGTAATCCTGCCAGAATTGCCCCGGAACGCGACCGGCAAGATTCTCAAGACCAGGCTCCGTGAACTGCCCCGTCCTTGACCCCAGCCCGCTTGCACCTGACCTCCTGCGGGCAGGTGAAAGGACATC
>CAZHEW010000018.1:0-17894 GCA_964531815.1 uncultured Verrucomicrobiota bacterium | reverse complement strand
CCTGCTCGAAAAGGTCAGCGGCCAGTCGCGCCGCAAGGCCGCCGTCGCGAACGGCACCTATGCGCAAGCCGTGCTCGCCGCCAAGCCGCTGGCCTATTGGCGGCTGGAGGAGTCGAGCGGGCCCACGGCGCGAAATGCCGCGAGCGCGCGCCGGCACGCGGTCTATGAGCCGGGCGTGGCCCGATGGCTGGACGGGCCGCAATCGCCGGCGTTTTCCGGGGCGGGCACACTCAACCGCTGCCCTCATTTTGCCGGCGGCCGACTGCAGGCGACGCTGAAGCGGCCGGGGCGGAGCTACACCGCTGAGTTTTGGTTCTGGAACGGCCTGCCGAACGACGCGCGCCCGGTTACGGGCTACCTGTTTGGGCGCGGTGGCGAAGCGCTTGCGCTCAGTGGCACCCGTGGCACGCCCGGCACGCTGATGTATGGCTCGCTGGCGGGCCAAACGGTCGTCAAACCGAAAACGTGGAACCACGTGGCGCTGGTGCGGGCCGGCTCCCGCGTGACCGTGTACCTCAACGGGAATCCCACCCCGGAACTGGCAGGCGAAGTTGTGCCGGACCCATCACGGGACATCTCCTTCGGCGGCCGGAGCGACAAAGAGGCGACGTTCGAGGGCAAGATTGACGAGGTAGCCATCTACAAGCGAGCACTCTCGCCCGAAGAGGTCCATCGTCACTACCAACTGGCCAACGCGGCCACTCGCGCTGTCGCGCTGAACCCGTGATCTGTTTTGTCGTCAAGTCCCTATTCCAGCCCCTACACCATGCAAAGATCCTCAACAACTGATACGCCTATGCAGACCCCAATCAATCGTCGCGACTTCCTGAGAGGCTCGGCGGCCGCCCTGGCGGCGATCAGCCTGCCCACCATCATTCCCGCCTCGGCTTTCGGCGCCAGCAACAAGATCGCGCTGGGCTGCATCGGCGTCGGCGGGATGGGCACCGGGAACATGAAGAACTTCCTTGGCCTGGACGATTGCCGGGTCGTGGCGGTTTGCGACCCCTACGAGGACCGCCGCAAGAAGGCGAAAGAACTCGTGGACGCGCAGTACAGCGACAAAGCCTGTACCACGCACGGCGACTTCCGCGAGGTGATCGCCCGCAAGGACATTGACGCGGTGATGATCGCGGCGCAGGACCATTGGCACGCGATCATCGCGACCGCCGCCGCAGCCGCCCGCAAGGACATTTACTGCGAGAAGCCGATGGGCGTATCGGTCGAGCAAAGCCAGAAAATCCTGCGCGCAGTCCGGAAGCACAAGCGCGTGTTCCAGGCTGGCACCTGGCAACGGTCACAG
Organism: uncultured Verrucomicrobiota bacterium; assembly: GCA_964531815.1. Taxonomy (GTDB): domain Bacteria; phylum Verrucomicrobiota; class Verrucomicrobiia; order Limisphaerales; family UBA8199; genus UBA8199. The sequence continues at coordinate 16,594 of CAZHEW010000018.1, read as the reverse complement.
GGAAAGTTCCGGCAGGCCTGCGCGCTGGTCCGCAACGGCTACGTCGGCAAACTGCGCGAGATTCAGGTGGCCGCCCCCGGGCCCGAATACCAGCCCAAGTATGGCGGGTCCCTCGATCCGCAGCCGGTGCCGGCCGGTTTCAATTGGGAGATGTGGCGTGGCCCGGCGCCCGCCAACCCCTACAATCCCGGGCGCGTCGCGTGGCCGGATTGGTATCTGATCTGGGACTACTGCGCGGGCTTCATCTGCAACTGGGGCGTGCATTATCTCGATATCGCCTACTGGGGCTGCCCGGCCCTGGCGCAGGAGCCGTGCGAAATTGAGTGCCAGGGCGTCTATCGCAAGAAGGGTTTGACGGATAACATCGAGAGCTGGAATGCCTTGTTCGCCTTCGCCAGCGGCTTGAAGATGATCTTCACCGACTGCAGCAGCGAGCGGGAGCCGAAGACCGGCACGCGGTTCATCGGTGATAAGGGGTGGGTCCACGTAAGCCGCGCCGGCATCTTCGCGGAGCCGCAATCGTTGCTGCAGGCCACACTCCAACCGGGCGAAACGCACTTGTACGAAACTTCCGGCCCTGGCGAGGATGTCGTGCTGGTCAAAAAGGAAACCGGCGACCGCGCCGCCTTCAGGGACCTCAACCACGGCAAGAACTTCCTGGACTGCGTCCGCAGCCGCAAAGACCCCATCTCGAACGTGGACGCGACTCACGCGGCATCGTATCTGGGCCTCATTGCCGAGATTGCCGCACGGCTCGAGACCCGGCTTAAGTGGGATCCGATCAAGGAGAAGTTCCTCGGCAACCGCGAGGCTAACAGGCGGCTAAGCCGGCCAATGCACAATGGCTGGAAACTCTGAAATGCCCTTCGGCCATAACAACCAAGAACAACAAAGAAAGGAAACGAGCGCATGAGTAAGATACACGTAGGACTGAACGCGGAGTTCTCCCGCAGCTCGGACAAGCCCTTCGAGTGGGCCGTCCAGAAAGCCGCGGAGATGGGCTACAAGTATTTCGAGCCGATGGTCCACTTTGGCCGGGAGCTGATGAGCGAAGCCGGCTATTTCCACACGGTCTCAATGTTTGACGATCCATGGCGAATCAAGGAGGCGTGCGACAGGGCGGGGCTGAAAATATCGGGCCTCCAATCGCATGGGCCGCTGGGCCGGCCGGATGTTCACGGCGAATACATCAAGCTCGCCATCCGGGTCGCCGCCGAAATTGGCGTGCCGGTCGTCAACACCGATGAAGGCATCAAGGCCAAATGGACGACCGAGGAGGAAGACTTCGTGCTGATGAAGTACACGCTGCAGGAGGCGGCGTTCATCGCCGAGCGGCGGGGCGTCAAGATCGGCCTGGAACCGCACGCCCAGTATTCCCGCCATCCCGACGGCCTGGACCGCATCTACAACCTGGTCAAGTCGCCTGCCATCGGCATCAACTTCGACACGGGGAACGCTTATCTGTGCGGGCACGACGTATATGCGTGGCTGGAACGCGTCGCGCCGCGGTTGGTCCATCTCCATGCCAAGGACATCTCCGTGTCGCACTCGGAAGCCGAGCGCGGCAGAGTGACGGGAACGCCCGTTGGCTGCGCCTGCGGCGAAGGGGTGCTCGACTGGGCACGGATTATTGACATCGTCCGCGGCAAATGCCCGTGCGACATCGTTTTCTCTGTTGAGTGCGGCACGCCGGCACAGGCCGCCAAGAGTATCGAACATCTCTCGGCGCTAGTGTGAGCCGGCTCGGGCGTGGGCTCAGGTCTGTGTTCGCCGAGCTTCAACCGCCGAGAGCCTCCGGGCGCCTCTGGTTTACGGCGCTGCTCTACCTGGCCCACTGCGGTCTTGCCGCGCCGCCGCCAAGCCCGCTTCAGCCGCCGCAACCTCGCAGCCGAGTTGAAATCGAGCAGGTCCTGGCCAAGGTGCGAAGCACGGACGCAGCGCCAACCGCCAGGCCGATAACGATCCTGCTGTTGGCCGACGCGAAGGACCACGGGACAGACGCCCACGACTATCCCCGGTGGCAGGAGCGGTGGGCGCGCCTGCTCGGGGGCACAGCCGCTTGGGGCAGAGGACCGGTGAACCTGTTCGGCGAAACGGTCTCCCCTCCAATCGAGGAACCCGGTACACCGGGCGTTCAGGTGATTAAAGCCCACGCATGGCCCAGTCAGGAACAATTCGACACGGCGGATGTTCTCGTGGCGTACTGTTATCTGAACTGGGATGCCCCGCGCGCAGAGCAGGTCCGCCAGCACCTCGCTCGCGGCAAAGGGCTGGTAGTGATCCATTCCGCCACCTGGACAAAACCCAAACCCTCCGCCGAGGTGGGGATACTGACGGGAGTCGGCGGCTTCGAGTTTTATCGGCACGGCCTGGTTAGGCTTCGGATCGAGCAACCCGAGCACCCGATCTGCCGGGGCCTGCCGCGCCAGATCGAGCTGGACGATGAAACCTACTGGCCCGCGACACCTGAACCGCACGCGACGGGCTACACGGTGCTCGCAAGTTCTTCCGAGCCAGTCAGGCCGGGCGCGGAGGTGAAGCAATCGCAAGTCATGTTTTGGACTTGTGAACCTGGCGCCGGCCGCGTCTTCGGCTGTGTTCCCGGCCATTTCACCTGGACCTTCGACGATCCCTACTTCCGGATTCTGCTGCTGCGTGGGATTGCCTGGGCTGGCGGAGCAAACCTTTACCGATTCGATGCGCTAGTGCTGCAAGGCGCCAGAGTGAGTGGTGGAAAATAGGATGGGCGGCGCTTTCCTGTTTACACAGAGAGCGGTTTGGGGCACGGTGGCGGCATGAAACGGCTTGTTCTACTGCTGCTCGCCTTGGTTTACGCGCTCGCCCCGATTGGCCGGCTGGAGGCGGCGGAGAAGGCGAAGGAGTTCCGCCGCCTGCCGCTGGCGGAATACCGCGACAAGATGAAAGCGGGCTGGCTCGGGCAGATAGCCGGCGTCACCTGGGGCGCGCCGACCGAGTTCAAGTTCAAGGACCAGATCATCCCCGCGGACCAAGTCCCGGTGTGGAAGCCGGCGATGATCAACAACGCCTTCGGCCAGGACGACCTCTACGTCGAGATGACCTTCCTGCGCACGCTCGAACAATACGGCCTCAACGCGTCTATCCGGCAGGCGGGCCTGGATTTCGCCAACAGCGGCTATCCGCTCTGGTGCGCAAACAAGGCCGGGCGGGACAATCTTCGCGCCGGCATCGCCCCGCCCGACTCAGGCCACCCGAAGTTCAACAAGTGCCCCAATGACATTGATTACCAGATCGAGGCCGATTACTCGGGCCTCATCGCCCCGGGCTTGCCGCAGTTTGCCATCGAAATGGGCGAGAAGTTCGGCCGCATGATGAACTACGGCGACGGCATGTATGCGGGTCAGTTTATCGGCGCGCTCTATGCCGCCGCGTTCTTCGAGAGCGACCCGGTGAGGCTCACCGAGACTGCCCTCCAGGCCATTCCGGCCGGTTGCCAGTACGCCGAGATGGTCCGCGACCTGGTCGCCTGGTATCGCGCCGACCCGAACGACTGGGAAAAGGCCTGGCATCTTTGCCAGAAGAAATACCGCGAGAACCCGGAATATCAGAAGGCCTCCAACGGCGGCATTGACTGCAAGATCAACGGCGCCTACGTGCTGCTGGGCCTGCTCTGGGGCCAGCGCGATCCTGATCGCACGATCATCATTTCGATGCGCGCCGGACAGGATTCCGACTGCAACCCATCCAGCTCGGCTGGGGTGCTATTCACCACCATGGGCCTTGCCAACCTGCCGGAACGCTTCACAAGGGAACTGAACCAGACCAACATCTTCAGCCACACCGATTACAGCTTCCCGGGGCTGATTGCCGCGTGCGAGAAGCTCGCCCGCCAGGTCGTCAAGAATGCCGGCGGCAAAATCAAGCGCCAGAAGGGTGAGGAGGTTCTTCTCATCCCGGTGCGCGCGCCGCAGCCGAGCAAGCTGGAGCTGAGCTGGGCGCCTGGCCCGATTGCCAACAGCCGCTTCACGCCCGCCGAGATGGCCCAAATCAGAGTCGGCAACGTGCCCGTCCACATGCACCCCGCGGTCGAAAAGTTCGCCCCAGGCTGGCAGATCACCAACTGCGGCCCCGACATGGACCCCGGCTTGCGCGCCGAGTGGGGCGGCAAACAGAACGTGCTGGTCACGCATCCTCTCGACGATCACACCGGCTGCGTGCTGAACAACCGCGTTAAAGTGCCAGCCGGCAAGAAGACCACGCTGCGCCTGGTCGTCGGGCACGACCCGCAAGGCGATTTTGACCTCATTGTGCGCGCCAACGGCAAGGAACTGCTGCGCAAACTCGTCAGCAAGGCAACCGCCACCAGCGACCCGTGGCTGGTGCAGGAAGTGGACCTCTCACCGTTCGCCGGCAGGAAGGCCGCACGCATCGAACTGGTCAACCAACCCACCGGCTGGGCCTACGAAGCGGCCTATTGGGCGGAAATCAAGGTCTTGATCGAGTGAGGCAACCCCGGGGATCGACACCGTTCCGCGGATCGCGATTGGCTGCTCAGTCTGGGATTGCGGCGCGCGCGATTCTCGGATTTGCTCAGAATCTGGCACCAGCGAATGCCCCGAAATACAATAACGAAAGAGAGCCCTATGCGACACCGCGCCAACCTCGCAACGCTGCTGTTGACCTCTACTCTGCTGGCTGGATTTCTTATCCCGGCGAGCCATGCGGCGAGTCCGCGTGACCTGGCCAAAGGCTTTGTCTCGCCGCCCGCTTCGGCCAGGCCGTGGGTGTATTGGTTTTGGCTGGACGGGAATATCACGCGGGAAGGCATTACGGCGGACCTCGAAGCGATGCGTCAGGCGGGGATCGGCGGCGTGCTGATCATGGAAGTGGACCAGGGCGCGCCCAAAGGCCCGGCGCGATTCGCCGGCCCGGAGTGGCGCGAGCTGTTCGCGTTCATGCTGACCGAGGCCAAACGGCTGGGGCTGGAGGTGAACATGAACAATGATGCAGGCTGGTGCGGCAGCGGCGGGCCGTGGATCACGCCAGCGCTGGCCATGCAGAAGGTGGTTTGGACTACGACCAACCTCGAAGGGCCGAAGCGCTTCGAGGGCGTTCTACCCCAGCCGACCAAGGTGGCAGGCCATTATGAGGACATCGCGGTGCTGGCTTTCCCGACCCCCGGCGAATACCGCATCCAGAACATCGAAGCCAAGGCGGCCTTTATCCGCCAAGAGGTGCAGTTCAAGCCGCTGCCCGAACCGTTGCCGGCCGCCAAGACCATTCCGCAGTCCGGCATACGCGACCTGACCGCGCAGATGTCCAGGGATGGCGGCCTGATGTGGGACGTGCCGCCTGGCCAGTGGACGATCCAGCGCTTCGGCCACACACCGACAGGAAAGGAGAATCACCCCGCGCCGCTGGAGGGCCGGGGACTCGAGTGCGACAAGTTAAGCCGCACGGCGGCAGACGCGATGTTCGCGGGGCTCATGGGAAAGCTCATTGCTGATTCCAGGCGGCTCGCCGGCAAGACCCTGGTGGCGACGCACATTGATAGCTGGGAAGTCGGCTCGCAGAACTGGACCCCGGCCTTCCGCAAGCAGTTCAGAGAGCGGCGTGGCTACGATCCCCTGCCCTTCCTGCCGGTCATGACCGGGCGGGTGGTGCAAAGTCTCGACGTGTCGGAGCGGTTCCTGTGGGACTTGCGGCAGACCATCTCCGAGTTGGTGGTGCAGAATTACGCCGGGCGCTTCCGAGAACTGGCGCACCAGCATGGGCTTCGCCTCTCCATCGAGGCGTATGACGGCTGCTGCGATGATATGACCTACGCTGGCCAGGCAGACGAGCCGATGGGCGAGTTCTGGTCATGGACGTTTGGCGGCGGCGCGGATTGGTGCACCGAGATGACCTCGGCAGCTCATATCTACGGCAAGCCCATCGTCGGGGCCGAGGCGTTCACGGCGACCAGCACGGAGAAGTGGCTCGGCCATCCGGGCGGTATCAAGGCGCTGGGAGACTGGGCGTTCTGCGAGGGTATCAATCGGTTCGTCTTCCACCGCTACGCGTTGCAGCCGTGGCGCGACGTAAAACCGGGCATGTCCATGGGCCCGTGGGGGCTTCATTGCGAACGGACAACCACCTGGTGGGAACAGTCCAGGGCCTGGCACGAATATCTAGCCCGCTGCCAGTTCCTCCTTCAGCAGGGACAATTCGTCGCCGATATCTGTTATCTTGCACCCGAAGCTTCCCCTTGTCGGTTCCGCGCACCGCTCACCACCGGCAACCCGCCGCATCGGCCTGGCTACAACTTCGACGGCTGCACGCCGGAAGTCCTCCTCACGCAGATGAAAGCCAAGGACGGCCGGCTTGTCCTGCACAGCGGCATGAGTTACCGCGTGCTCGTCCTGCCAGAAGTCGAAACCATGACGCCGCAACTGCTGCGCAAGATCGGCGAGTTGGTCAAGGGGGGCGTGACAGTTGTGGGGCCGGCGCCGGCAAGATCCCCCAGCCTCTCCGATTACCCGCAATGCGACCTCGAAGTTCAACAGCTTGCCCGGCAACTGTGGGGACGCGACGGGATGCCGGGCAGCATGGCATCCGGCAAGGGCCGGATCATTTGGCCCATTGGGCCACATGAGAACCAGCCGCCACCCGAAACGCCCGCCAGTCTTGGCGCGGCTCGCTGGATTTGGTTCGTGGAAGGCAATCCCGCAGTCGCCGCACCCCCCGATAAGCGCTACTTCCGACGGGTGCTGAGGCTGGAAAGCCACACGGACATCGAATCGGCGCGGATGGTGATGACCGCTGACAACGAGTTCGAGTTGTGGGTCAACGGCCAGCGCGCCGGGGGCGGAGATGATTTCAGGCACACCTATGTCATGGACTGCACTCAGTTGCTGGCGCCGGGGACAAATCTGCTCACGGTTCTGGCCGTTAACGGAGCCACGGCGCCCAACCCGGCGGGCCTGATTGGAAACCTCATTCTTAAGTACCGCAGCGGCCGCGTCGTCGAAGTGCCAACCGATGGAAAGTGGGAGTCGGCCAGGACGGTCCGGGACAACTGGCGCATGGACCCGCACGCGCCCGGAGATTGGCAGCCAACGATGGAACTCGGGGCTATGGGCATGGCGCCGTGGGGAGACGTGGACCACCCCGGCGGGCCGCTGAGGGCGCCCTACCCTACTGCCGAGGCAATGGCCGCGCTGATGAAGAGAATGGGCCTGCCGCCAGACTTTGATTACGTGACGCGAAGTTCCGAGCGAAACCTACGCTACATCCACAAACGGATTGGCCAGGTGGACCTCTACTTCGTGGCCAACGAGAAGCCCCATCCTGAAACAGCGGTCTGCAGTTTCCGCGTCGAGGGCAAGCGTCCCGAGCTGTGGTGGCCGGACACCGGCCGAATCGAGCGGGCAGCAGTTTATGACCACTCCGGCGGCTGCGTGCGGATGCATCTTCAACTCGAACCCAGCGGCTCGGTCTTCGTCATGTTCACGCCCGGCGACGGCCTTGATACGGACCGCATCACAGCCGTAAAGCGGAACGGGGTGCCGCTGGTGAACCTCGGTCAGCAAGACCTCGCCGGGGCGGTGGCAGCGGAACCCTGCCACAGATTGGTGCGAGAAAGGGGAGGCGCTCTACAGGCCGAGGTCTCACAGCCAGGGACCTACACTTTCACCAGCGCCAATGGCAGGACGTGCCAACTCGATGTGCGCGCGCTGCCCGAACCGCTGGAGATCAGCGGCTCCTGGAAGCTATGCTTTCCACCCGGGGCCGGCGCACCGGAGCAGGTCACGCTCGACCGGCTGATTTCCTGGAGCGAGCACAGCGACTCCGGCGTGAGACATTTCTCCGGCACGGCAACCTATTTCACGACCTTCGACGTGCCGCCCGATTTGGCTGCACCAGGACGGCGGCTGTACTTGGACTTGGGACGCGTGGAGGTGATGGCCAACGTCAAGGTCAACGATAGAGACCTCGGCATCCTGTGGAAAGAGCCTTACTCGGTGGAGGTGACCGATGCGATCAGACCCGGCGAGAACACGCTGGAGGTCAGCGCTGTCAATCTCTGGGTAAACCGGATGATCGGGGACGAGCAACTGCCAGAGGACAGCGAACGCAACCCGAACGGCACGCTCAAGCAATGGCCGCCCTGGCTGATCGAGGGCAAAGCCAGCCCGTCAGGCCGCTACACCTTCACAAGCTGGCGGCTGTGGCAGAAGGAATCGCCGCTTGTGCCGTCAGGTCTGCTCGGCCCGGTAAGGCTGCGGCCCGCGCACCGGGTTCTGCTGCGGTAATTCAGCGCGGTGGAGACGCAACCGGTGGCGTTGCCACTTGATTCAATTATGAATCCTCGGCAGACTGGGTGTCACGATGGACAATCGCCTGCGCACCGCTGAACAATGAACCTCAACCAGGCCCAGACTGCCGCTGCCAGAGCCGCCCAAGCCGTCGGCGCCCTGATGCGTCGCGAGCTCCACGCTCCCAAACGTGCCCAATCCGTTTCGCAACACGACATCAAGCTGGAGCTGGACGTGCGCTGCCAGAAGCTGATTGAACGATCCCTCAAGCGCGCCTTCCCCGAAGTCGCCCTGCTCGGCGAAGAGGGGGTGGCCGGACGGGCGAACGCCGAATACCGCTGGGTGGTGGATCCCATTGACGGCACGGTTAATTTCACCTATGGCATCCCGCACGCATGCGCGTCCATCGCGCTGCAGAAGCGCGCCCCACGCCGTCCCGATTACCGCGACGGCTATGACACCCTGGTCGGGGTGGTCTATGAGCCCTTTTGCAGGGAGTTATGGACCGCCATCCGCGGTCAGCCGGCGCGATTGAACGGAAAGATCATTCACGTGAGCCAGCGCCGAAAGCTGCGCGAGGCGGTCGTTTCCATCGGTTTCACCAAAACGCGGGAAAGCCTCGAAGCGACCTTGCCCTATTTCAGCGGACTGGTTCACCGCGTCCGCAAGATTCGCATGATGGGATCAGCGGCGCTGGGGCTGACCTACGTGGCCTGCGGCCGCTTTGATGCTTATATCGAACGCGAAATCCACACATGGGACATCGCCGCGGGCGGACTCATTATTCAGTGCGCAGGCGGCGAGTTCTGGCGCGAGGCCCTTTCCAGCCCCCACAAATACCGTGTGACGGCCAGCAACGGGCTGCTCCGCCGCAGCCTGCGCGTTCCCCACTGACCCCGCTTAAACCGGCGCCCGCCCGAATTCCTGCCCTTCCAGCTCCCGCATCCGCTCGACCTTGGGCAGAGAGCGGCCACCCTCGAACCGGGAATGCACCCAGGCCGAGATGATTGTCTTGGCCAGCTCCGGCCCGATAACGCGCGCGCCCAGCGTTAGGACTTGCGCTGCGTTGCTCTTGCAGAGCCGCTCGGCGGAATAAACGTCGTGGCAGGGACCGGCATATACGCCCGCCACTTTGTTGGCAACCATAGCCATGCCCAGGCCTGTGCCGCATACAAGGATGCCGCGGTTAAACTCCTTCGCTGCCACCCGTTTGGCGAGGTTATGCGCAATGTCCGGGTAATCCACCTGGCGCTCCCCGAGCAGATTCAGATCCACGGCATCAATACCCAGATCGAGCAGGTGCTCCAGAATCGCCTGTTTGAGCGGCAGGCCCGCGTCGTCACAGTCAAATGCCACTCGCATATAGGTTCATCCTCGCAGGCGCTAGGAGAGTTTGGTCGGCCATAAACCTCCCGGGCCAAATATCTCCTCCAGGCAAACCTCGAGCAGCCCCGTCCGAATGGCGACGTCAAGCACCGTGAACCGACGGCGAATGCAGAACGCCTGCCAGTAGCTCTGCCGCAGCCGGGCCCGCGTGATGCCGATCTGCTCCGGCTCGGTGGGCGCGCCGACGTCGCGCAGCATCTGGCGCAGGATCGCCACCGGCAGCAGTTGCGCTGACAGCCGATCGCGCAGTTTCGGCCAGACCCTCTTCAGCAATTCCAACTGCTCTCTCAGTTGCGGGGGACTGCTGTGCTTTGCGCGCAACTCTCGAGCCGCCACTTCGACCAATTCGTTCTCCCCCAGCAGCTCGCGCGCGTGCGCCGCCCACGACTCTTCGTCCCGCCACGCCGCGCAACACTGCGCCACGTCCAGCCTCTCCACCGGCTGGGCCAGCAGGCGCTCATACAGCGCCGCCGAAGCCAGCGTGCCAATGCCGACCTTGAAACCGTGCGAGGGAGCGCGGCCATTGTGGGTATGGTGTTGCATGTCCCACAGATGGCTGAACTGATGCTCGGCGCCTGAGGCAGGCCGGCTCGACTTGGCCGCCTGCATGGCAAATCCGCTCAATAGCAGCCCCTCGACCAGCTTCTCAACCGGCGCCGGCTTCCGGCTGCGGACCCCGGTCGGGTCCGATACCATCTCGCGCAACGGGCCCTGCACCATCGCCCACGCGGGCGCGTGAATTGGCTCATCTCCCAATGCGTCGGCCAGGATCCAGTCCGCACCGGCGGGGACCTTGGCGACGAGATCCGCATACCCCCAGGCGTTCATCTCGCCCGGCGCTGCGCAAATCACCTCCACATCCGCCACGACCGCGGCTGGCGCCGGACACTGGAACGTCTGCTTGGCGCCCTCGTATGTAATTGAGGCCCCAAAGGCGGTATAGCCGTCCATCGAGGCGGCCGTGGCGACGCACATATACGGCCGGGCGGTCCGATGCGAAGCAAGCTTGGTCAGGTCGTTAATCGTCCCGGATCCCACCGCCACCGGAATGGCCGTATGGCTGCGCAGGGCCGCCTCGAGTTCCGACACAAAGCGGTGTTCGGCGTACAGGTCCGGGGCCTGAAAAAGAAATGGCTCAAGCATCGGATGTCCCGCCGCGCCAAATGCCTCGGCCACGGCCTGCCCCGCTGCTCGGAAGGTGTTCAAGTCCGCCACAATCACTGCCGCCCGATTGCCAAACTGCTGTTGAAAGACGCGCGGCGCGGCACTGCTGACGCCGGCGCCGATTTCCAGTTGCCGGGTCTCGCTGGCGGCAGCAAGCGCCTCAGCCAAAGAGAGAGTCTTCATGGTCATCTGGGTAATACTACTCAGCACCGCCGTTTACGGATATCGTTGCCCGGCATTATCGTCAAGAGCATACACAGAGAAAGCGCGGCACACGCAGGCGGATCCTGGCAACAAAGCCGGCGGCTGCTACGGCCCCGACAGGCTGAACGTGCCGGCAACCGCGAACGGCGTCGAAGAATAGAACGTACCACTGAAGGTGCCGCTCGTATTGCTCGCGAAATCCAGTCGAGCTGTCAGCGGGACAAGGCCGGAGAAATAAACTGGCCAGAGAAAACCTCGATAAGGTTCTTGGGTCCAGGCATAACTCGTTACAGTCCCCGCAGGAAATGACGTGAGTGTATAATTGCCTCCGCCGGTTGAATTGAAGGCGATCGTCATTGTGCTTGTCAGACCACTTGTAAAAGTGAGCGTCAGCGTGCGCCCATACATCGTTTTGGGAGCAAACGTCGAGGAAGCATACTGGACTTGGGCCAGACGAAAGAACTTGCGCGGCGCGTCCTTCGCCCGCAGGACGCTGTTCGAGACCGGTGCCGTGATTTCGATCCCCAGCGCGTCCGCAGTCCAGGCCCCCGCCAGATTGGTGGCCGAATAAAGTTGATTGTCGGCATACTGCCGGTTGGAAAAGGTGAGGCTGACCTGGCCGGGGAGCGCGGCGATTCTCAAAGGCAGATTGGTCACGATCGGCAGGCCCTGGGCATTGATGTTGAAAGCTTGGGCGGCGGTTCCCACCCGGCGGATGTTGACCTGCTGGATGACCACAGCGGTGAATGGAACGTCATTTGTGTCGGTGGCCACATGGTTGATGGCATAAACCACATTGGACCCCGACACCACCCGGCCGAAGATGCTATAGGTATTATTCCCTGAAGTGAAAGGCGCGACGGTGATAAAGAACTGCGCCCCGTCAGAATTGGGACCGGAGTTGGCCATCGCCAGCACCCCAAAACGGTCAAAGACCAACTGCGGACTGAACTCATTCTTCAACGCGTAGCCCGGCCCGTCGGTGCCCAACCCGTTGGGGGACCCCCCTTGGTTCATAAAGCCGGCGATCACCCGATGGAACGTCAGGCCATTGTAGAACGCATTCGTGCGGGCACGTCCCGTCGTCAGATCAAGCCAGGTGCGCTGCCCGGTGGCCAACCCGATGAAATTGGCGGTCATCCTGGGCGCGTTGGTGTAGTCCAGTTGGCAGGTAAAACTGCCCATGCTCGTGCTGAAATCCGCGAAGATTCCGTTCCCCTGGCCATTCGCGATCAACGTGGACAGTCCGAGGACTGCGGGCATCACTAAACGCGCAACCATTCGGTGAATGTTTACTAAGTTCATTGGCAACTCGATTTGAATACGACTGTGCAGGCCAAGCCCTTGCGAAGATGCCGAGGACTCGAACAAGGCGCCACGCACCGGGCTTAGCTCTACCGCAAGGTATCAGACACCGGCTGAGCCTCAACCTCTTAATTTTGACCTGAGCAATGCCAGCGCCCTGCCGCGGTGGCTCAGTTCATTCTTCACCTCCTCGCCCAACTCGGCAAACGTCGCATCATATCCCTCCGGGATAAACAGCGGATCGTAGCCAAATCCGCCTTGTCCGCGCGGCGCAAGGCCGATCCGCCCTTCGCAAGCGCCCTCAAACAACTCAGTCCGGTTGGCGGCATCCTCGCCCTGACAGAGCCACGACGCGGCTTCGGCTTTGTGGCGGAGCACAGGTGTTAGCGCCAGCACACAGCGAAAGCGTGCAGTCCGCTTTTCGGGCGGAGTATCCGCCAGCAGGCGCAGCAGCTTGGCGTTGTTGTCCGCCGTCGGCGAATTGCCCGGACTGCCCGTGTCCGCCGCCGCGAACCGCGCCGAATGAACACCTGGGGCGCCGCCCAAGGCATCCACTTCCAGGCCGGAATCGTCCGCCAGCACGCACCACTCCCCAGTTTCCGTTTCAATCTTCGCGCCTTGTCCCCCGTCGAGCCACCGCGCCAGCGCCACAGCTTTCCGAGTCGCATTCTCCGCGAAGGTCTCGGCGTCTTCGACCACCTCAGGCGCGTGGAGGAAGTCGTCAAGTGTCAGGTAGCGGAAGCAGTCTCCCAGGATCGCACAAATCTCCCTGATCTTGTGCGCATTCCGCGTGGCAATAAGTAGGCTGAGCATTGCCGCCAAGACTAGAACAGGTCAGCCGAAGAATAAAGCTCGTGCGTTGTCGAAAACGGAAAACACGCGGCGGCCTGCTGGCATCCACCACGTTCGTCACGCACAAGTCGCCGCCAACATCGGCTTAGGCGATTCTGTAACGTGGGCGCTTAGCGGCGCAAAACCTCCGAGCACACGCGCCCCTGCGGGCGCGCAGGGCCCGCCCCCACCTCATGGCCGCCCCGCGCCTGTCCGAGCCGCGGGGCGGCGGCTTGGGCACTGGCCTGCCCCCGGCGAGCCACAGGGTAGCTCCCACATGGCTCCCACATGGCTTAATAGAAATTCTATTACGCCTGTTGGTAGCTATCTGTTATGGGGGCAGATCGGGACGCAGGCCCGAGCGGGTGGCTGCCTGGAGTGCCCCCGCTGACTCGGGCAGAGTCCATACGGGCTTGGACCACTTCCGGCCAAGCTTGGTAATCCGATGCAACCTGTGACCGACTTGGAACTCTTGCCTGTGGGAGCCTAAGCGGCCATTGGCATCCTTGGAGTGTGACGGAAGTAACTACGAATGCGCCACTTGTAGCTCCCGCCGATGCGCTGGCAATTTGGCATGCCCGAACCCCATGTACAGACTTCCCGGATGAACCTGCATCTGGAGGTGATTAACCAGCCAGCTCACCTCTCCAGCACCCCAGGAGTACGGAGCGGATTCAAGCGTGGTTGGAGGGCAATTCATCTCAGTTGACTACCTTGCATCTTCTTCCTGCATCTTCTCGCTTGCTGCCAGTTGCTCCTTCGATAAAATCTCGCGCGTGCACACGGTTAACAAATGCGTTCTGTGCTGCTGACGCAGCGGCCACCAGAATATTATTAATTGCCACCTCTGATATCTATGCCAAGACCCATAACTGTCTATCTGCCCTACAGCGGCCAGGAACACACCCGTCGAACCATTGACCAGTTGCTGCAGTCGCCGTTGGTCGAGCGCGTCTGCCTGCTGACCACCAGCAGCATCGGGAAGATCCCCGCAGGCTGCGGCCGGCTGGTGGTGGATGCCCTCTATGCGAGTCGGACCATGCGAATGATCGCGCAGAACAGCACAACTCCCTATACGCTGCTGATCATCCACGACACCACCATTGAGTTCGGGCAGTTCGCTCTCGATCGGCTGCTCTCGGTGGCCGGGTTGACGGGCTCCGGCATGGTTTATTCAGACTATCACGACATTCAGGGTGGTCAGCGGATCTCGCACCCCGTAATCGAGTATCAGGCCGGGAGCATTCGCGACGACTTCAACTTCGGCTCCGTCCTCTTCTTCGACACCAAAGCGTTCAAGGCGGCCGCTATCCAGCGCCGGAACTTCCAGCACGCCGGACTCTATTCGCTCCGGTTGGGCGTCTCGCGCCTCCGCCCCCTCACCCGCGTTGTAGAACATCTTTACGGCAAGGTTGAACTGGATGTGCGCAAGTCCGATCAGAAGCAGTTTGATTACGTTGACCCGAAGAACCGCGCGGTGCAAATCGAGATGGAGGAGGCTGCCACCGAACACCTGCAAAAGGTCGGCGCATGGCTCAAGCCCCGGTTCAAAGCACCGGATCTGGACAAAGTGGCTTTCGTCCATGAGGCCTCTGTCATCATACCCGTTAGGAACCGTGTGAAGACAGTCGGTGATGCCGTCCGATCGGTCCTAATGCAGCAGGCCCCCTTCTCTTTCAACCTGATCGTCGTAGACAATCACTCGACGGATGGAACCACCGACCTGCTCCGTTCCATCGCCCAGAAGGACCGCCGAGTTGTCCACGTCATCCCGGAACGGCAGGACCTGCTCATCGGCGGCTGCTGGAACGAAGCGATCATGCACCCCGCCTGCGGGCGCTTCTCGATCCAACTGGACAGTGACGACATATACAAGGACGAGACGACTCTGCGGAAGATCGTGGAGGTGTTTCATCGCGAAAAGTGCGCCGCGGTGATCGGTTCCTACCGGATGACCAACTTCAACCTGGAGGAAATCCCGCCAGGCATCATTGACCACCGGGAGTGGACGCCCGACAATGGCCGGAACAACGCGCTCCGCATCCACGGTCTCGGCGCGCCGCGCGCCTACTACACGCCGATTATTCGCGGCATCCTGTTCCCGAACGTCAGCTATGGCGAGGATTACGCGGCGGTGTTGGCGGTCTGCCGCCAATACCAGATCGCTCGAATCTACGAGCCGATCTACCTCTGCCGCCGCTGGGAGGGGAACTCCGACGCGGGCATTGATGTTGCCAAACAGAACGCCTTTAACTTCTACAAGGATAAGCTGCGGACCTTCGAGCTGCTCGCCCGGCAGCGGCTCAACAAGGCCGCAAAGCCGACGGCCACGGCTGCGAAAAGGGCTCCGGCCAGGAAGCGCAAAGTCAAGAAAGCCCGCCGATAAACCTAGTAGACTCTTTTCAAATCGTGGCCAGACCCATTGAGCAGATCGCCATCTCGCAAGCCGAGCTGGCGCCCTTTGTCACCGGAACCACCCAGGCGGACCAGGCCCACGGTCTGCTGGCGCAGCAGAAAGGCGTGTGGGAGCTGCTGCGCAACGGTTACGACACCTTGCATACTGTACGGACCAAGGTGTTTGATTTCGACCGGTTCCACATTAAGGTGCAGTTCAACCCAGGCCGGATGATTTCGACGGCGGCCAAGGTGGACGCCACCTCGATCAAGGAACGCAAGTGCTTCCTGTGCACGGAGAACCTCCCTGCCGTCCAACGCGGTATCGCATGCGAGGGCGACTATCTCGTGCTGTGCAATCCGTTCCCCATTTTCCCAGAGCACTTCACCATTTCCTGCCTGCGGCATACGCCCCAAGTCATCCGCGACTCGTTCGCCACCTTCCTCAAGATCACCCGCGACCTCGGCACCCGCTACCTGGTGCTTTACAACGGGCCACGATGTGGCGCCTCCGCCCCGGACCACCTCCATTTTCAGGCCGGGAACCGGTCTTCTGTGCCGCTGGATGCGGAGTTCGAGGGCATGAGAGCGGCTTACACGACCCAGCTCTTCGAGTCCGACGCTTTGCGCGCGTGGAGCGTCGAGAATTGTCTCCGCTACTTCGTTACCCTGGAGTCACCCGATGCTGGCACTTTGCAGAAGTCGTTTGATGCACTCTATGCGGTCATCCAGGAGGGCGGGCAAGCGGGCGAGGAGCCGATGATGAATATTCTCGGCTTTCATGCCAATGACGAGTGGCGAATCCATGTGTTCCCTCGTGCCAAGCATCGCCCCGCCTTCTACTTCGTGGAGGGCGATGAAAAGCTGCTGATCAGTCCGGCTGCCGTCGAGATGGGCGGCATCTGCACCACGCCCCGAGAGCAGGATTTCGAGAAGGTCACCCGGGAACATATTGTGGAGATGTACAAAGAAGTGTGTGTCTCGCAAGAGCGGTTTGCTGGCATCAAGACCCGACTGGCCGCCCAGCTTGCCGC
>CAZHEW010000017.1:0-18193 GCA_964531815.1 uncultured Verrucomicrobiota bacterium | reverse complement strand
CCCTCACCCCCGCCGAGATCGCCCTGATGTGGCAAACCGCCCCGCCCCGGATGCCCTTTCCGCTGCCCCGGGTTCCAGCGGGTAGAAGCGACGGGCGAGACGGCCTGGCTACTACGTGCGGGCCTCAGACCCCGCGGAATTGAGTTGTTGCCCGGGGCGTGCTTTACCAGCATGGTGGCACTGGATCAGTATGAAGCCACTTTCGCCCCAACTCCTCATACCGGACATCGAATCTCTGATTGTCACCGTCCGCGAACAGCGTGTGATTCTGGCCCCAGACCTGGCCGTCGTCTATGGCGTGCCAACCAAGGCACTTAACCAGGCGGTCAAGCGCAATGCAGGCAAGTTTCCCGCTGACTTCATGTTTCGGTTGACGCTGGCTGAGGCAGAGGCCATGCAGCGTTCAAGGTCACAAATTGTGACCTTGAAGCGCGGGCAGAACATCAAATACCTCCCTGCCGCCTTCACGGAGCATGGTGCGATCATGGCGGCTAACGTCCTCAACAGCCCCCGGGCCACACAGATGAGCGTCTTTGTGGTGCGCGCCTTCGTCAAAATGCGTGCGGCCTTCAAAGACAGCCGGGAGCTGGCTCGGAAACTTGAGCTGCTGGAGCGCGAGCTGAAGATTCGGCTTAACCTCCACGAGGCAGCCATCGTGGAGGTGCTCCAGCGCATTATGAGGATTCTCGACCCGCCTCCTCCTCCGCCCGAACCGCCGCCGCCAGAAATCGGCTTTCATGTCGGGGAGGACTCGGTTCCTTATCGCATCAGAAGGAAGGCCGCTCGCCCATAACGTCTGATGTGCTTCGAGTGGAATACGATACTGCCAGACCCAGCCCGAGGTTCCCGTCCGAGATGGCCCCAATTCGGACATCTGGATCGTGGAGGCAAAGCGCCTCTGCGGCACGAGACACCCAGTCACCTCCGGCGACCTTCAAGCCTTGCGGCTTCGGTTTTCTCGTTGCCCTATTTCAGCCTTGGCGCCCGTGTGCCCCCGCCCGCGCCCGCGCCGTCGAAGCCCTGACCCGCCATGGAATGCGGAGCGCGGAGTTTGGCCTGGATATTGCGCATTCCGATGGAAACGTCCACAGAGCGCCGTGTGAGGGCGCGCGGCCCGCGGGAAGAACGCCTGCTTGCAGGCCGCGTGCCCCCACGCGGCGTCTGAAAGTGTGAATTATGCAGGTCAAGCGATTGGCATAGAGTGAAAGCCCTTAACGTCCTCACGTTGGTTCTTTTGCTGCCTGTGATCGGGCAGGCGGATGACCTGTATCGCATCCGGCGCCTGTCCGAGCGCGACTTGACCAGGACCTATGTGAGTGTCCTGGCGGATGCCTGCCGCCATGCGGACAAGGTGTGGCAGGACTCCTCAACGGATCCGCAGGCAGGCTATTGGGGCACTGGCCGCAGCGATCAGATGAACGAAGGCATCCGCGCCGTCGCCGGGATGGTGCTCGCCTCGGCCGCGCTGCTGCGGTACGCCGACGACCTGGATGCCTCCGAACGCCAGGCCCGCCTCCGCCAGGCCACCCGGGCCATCCGTTACGCCGTCTCCGCCCACCACACCGGCGCGCGGAAATGCACCGACGGCAAGCCTTGGGGCGGCAGTTGGCAATCGGCCATGTGGACCGCCACCTTGACGTTCGGCGCGCGGCTGATCCAGGAGGACCTCGACCCAGACCTGCGCCAGGGCGTCGAACGCGTCGTCGCTTCCGAGGCGGATCGTTTTCTCGGCAGCAAGCCGCCGACGGGCCGCGCGGGCGACACCAAAGCCGAGGAGGATGGCTGGAACATGGTTTGCCTGGCGGTCGCGGCGAGCCTGTTTCCGGCCCATCCCCACGCTGCCGCCTGGCACCAGAAGGCGATCGAGTACATGATTAACACGTTGTCGGTGCCGCAAGATGCGGATGACCAGCGGGTGGTGGACGGACGTCTGGTGAGCGACTGGTTCGCCGGCGCAAACCTTCACCCGGATTTCACGCTGGAGAATCACAACATGTTCCATCCCAGCTATGTGGCGTGCAGCAGTTATTTCCTGACCCAGGCCGCGATGTATTACACCCACGCCCGGCAGCCGATGCCCCAGGCGGCCACCCACCATCTGCTGGACACATGGGGAATGTTCCGGACGCTCGCCTTGCCCTCTGCGGAGGTCGCCTACCCCCAAGGCATGGACTGGGAATTGCACGGGCTGCCCTACATCAATCTCTACGCATCGCTGGCCGGTTATCAGAAGGACGCCCTGGCCGCGCGGTTGGAACAGAGCGGCCTGCAATACATGCGCGCCTGGCAGGCAAGGTGTCACGGAGACCTCACCGTGCCCGGCTCACGCCTCGGTTTCACCCGCCACGCCATTTGCGCGGAACAGGCTGCCTACGCCTATCTCGCCCACAAGGTCTTTGGGCCGCCGACCAAGGCGATGTCCGCCCGCAAGGCTGCCGCCCGGCTCCAGGGCGTTTGGCAGCACCCTTACGTCGGGTTTATCGCCCATCGCACCGAAAGCAAGTTCGCCTCGTTTTCCTGGAAGAACCGGCTGATGGGCCTGCTCCTGCCTATCGGTCGAGGCCGCGATGGCAATCCCTTCTTCACGGTGCCGATCACCAGCGGCCTCGTTGGCTCCTTTGAACTCACCCCCAGGGGCGACACCGCCACCAGGCCCATCGAACATGAGTGGCGCGAGACGCCCAACGGCTTTGAGACCACCGGCTCGCTCCTGCTCAATGGCGAGCGCCTCAAGCAGACCTTGCGCGTCACGTCCATCGGCCAACAGACCGTCGTCTATCAGGACCATGTCACCGCCATCACGAACCTCTCGCTCGCGCGCGAACTGGGCGTCCCGCTGGGCATCGAGAATGACGAAGTCAGCGGCGGCAGGCGCGTGGTGCACCACCGCGATGGCGCAACTGCCTTCGAATGGAACAGCCCCGGGAGGGCGAGCGTCCCCGCAAGCCCAGACATTTCGGGAGGCGGGCGGAAGTCAGGGCTCGCGGGGACGCTCGCCCTCCCGGGCACGTGGGCCAACGTGGATGGTCGCCTGGGGGTCGTGATGGCCGCCGGCTCCGGGCTGAGTTACCATCAGGCGACGGGTTACGCCCCCCACACCGCTGTCTGCGCCGATATTCTCTACGGCTCTTACGCCGACCGCCCCCGGCAGCTCCTGGCCGGCGAGGTAGTAGCCCATCGGATTGTGTTGTTCTTTGTCGAAGTCACGCCGAAGAAGACCGCAGCGCTCTCGCAGTCCTTCCGTGTGGACGAAGATCCGACTTCCCCGTTGCTCCACCTCAAGCTTCCCGAGGGCGGCGAGGCGGAGGTTCCTCTACTGTAACCCGGCGAATTGTTGGGGGCGTGTTCCGCCACGTCCAACTCTGCCCGGCCGCCACCCTACAATCGCGGTCCGGCATTGGTAGGGACGTTTGGCCGAGACGTCCGTGTTTTGATAGAAACGGCCGCCTCGGCGAGGCGTCCCTACCTGCCGATTGCAGAGCTTGATGTACCCCTGCGACGGCAGAATTGTCAGACATTCTTGCTTGCGTTCCTCAGGCTTTCTCCCAAAAATAGCGCTGAGTAGGAAAGCTCGGCATGCACATAACAGTGCCTGGAGGAAGCAATTATCATGAATACCAAACAACTTATTAGCCTAAGTTCCGTCTCCCTCATTGGCGGTTCAGCCGCCTTGGCCAGCGCTGACTACGGCCCTGCCGTGAATCGCATGATCAGCGGCTGCGCCAAATGGTCCACCTCCGGCTCCGGCCACAAGTTCGCCGTGGTTCACAGCATGGAGGGCTACTATCTGAGCGGCACCTCCTACCTTCGGAGCTGTAGCGTCCAGGCCAGTTGCCACTACACGGTGAACGGCCTGAAGGACAATTCCAGCGATGCCGCCCCGGGCGAGATTTCACAACTGGTTTACGAGGCTTACTATCCCTGGCACGCGATGTGTTGGAACCGCCATTCACTGGGGGTCGAGCACGAAGGGTTTGTCGGCAACCCGGCCTGGTTCACCGACTCCATGTATCAAGCCTCGGCGCTGCTGTATCGGCATTTCGCGGACAAATTCGGTTTCGCCAAGGACCGGAATCACATTGTGGGACACAACCAGAAGTCGTCTGCGGCCTGGTGCAGCTACGCGGAAACGTATCTGGGCATTGATGCCCACTGCAACACACACAGCGATCCCGGCCCTTATTGGGACTGGACCTACTTCATCAACCTAATCAAAGGAGCGGCCGCGCCAGCGGCGCCACCGGTGGTCAGCCCCAACATCGGCCTCAATGCCGATGGCCGCCAGGACGTTTTCTATGTGGGCAATAACCTGGCCCTTTACCATGTGTGGCAGAATACGCCAAACAGCGTGTGGTCCGGTTTGCAGAGCATGGGCGGATCCTGGGTCAGCGATCCCGCGGTTGGAAAGAACGCGGACGGGCGGCTGGAGGTGTTCATCGTCGGCGCCAATCACGCGCTCTACCATGCGTATCAGACCGCGCCGAACAGTTCCTGGACCGGTTGGGAGAGTATGGGCGGATCCTGGGCTAGCAATCCCGCGGTCGGGAGAAACGCTGACGGCCGCCTGGAGGTCTTTGCCATCGGCGCCAATCACGCTCTCTACCACGCGTATCAGGTTGCGCCCAACAGCACCTGGACCGGTTGGGAAAGTCTGGGCGGGTACTGCGTCGGCAATCCGGTTGTCGGCCAGAATCAAAACGGTCGGCTCGAGGTATTTGTGCGCGGCAGCAACAATGTCCTCCACCACATGTGGCAGTTGGCTCCCAACAGTGTCTGGTCCGGCTGGGAAAGTCTGGGCGGAACATGGCTCAGCAATCCGGCGGTCGGAAGAAACGCTGATGGCCGGCTGGAACTCTTCGCCATCGGTACCACCCGCGCTCTCTACCACGCGTATCAGGTTGCGCCCAACAGCTACTGGACCGGCTGGGAAAGTCTGGGCGGGTACTGCGTCGGCAATCCGGCTGTTGGCCAAAACAAAGACGGCCGGTTGGAGGTGTTTGTGCGCGGCAGCGGCTCCAGCCTCCACCACGCGTATCAGGTTGCGCCCAACAGCGTCTGGACCGGTTGGGAAGCCATGGGCGGAGCATGGATAGATGATCCCGCCGTCGGAAGAAACGCCGACGGCCGGCTGGAGCTCTTCCTCATCAGCACCACGCACGTTCTCCACCATGCGTGGCAGACCGCGCCCAACAGCGTTTGGTCCGGCTGGGCTCAACTGGCGCCTAACGCGATATTCTGATCGCGATGAAGTGGGCCGGCAGGGGTTTCGTCAGGACCCTGACCGAGGAATTCCAGACGACCGGCTGACAGATGCATGCCCATCTTCTGACGGGTAACCACTAGCACCTAAGGGGCAGTGCAACCCGGGGGGCCGAATTGAAGCGCAGCCGGGGCAATAAGCAGCCGCTGAGCGCCGCCGACCTGCAAGCCTTGCGCGACGAACCAAGCCAATGCGGAGTTCGGATTTCGGAATGCGGTGTGAGCCTACAGCCGAGATCGTCCTGATGCGGCAAACCGCCTCGGCTTGGATGCCCATCTCGCACCGGACGAAGTCAAGCTGCTGCGGGAGGAGGTCGAGCTTGGAAACAACCCGTGGCCCAAAGGCTTGTCAAACAGGTTGGGCGAGTCTAGAATTAGGGCATGATCATCATCCGGTTTCCAGATGACAAGGCTAAGCGCCGCGCGCTGGGCTTCTTGCCCGGACGCTTCTCCTTCAAGAGCTGGGCTACGGGCGAAATGATGGTGCCGGAAAACTCTCTCCCTTTCCTGGCAGTCGAAGGCATTCCTTTCAGTGTTGAAGGCCCAGCCAGCTATGAGCGCCTTGCGCCGCTACGAGATTCTGCTGCCGTCCCAGTTTAACGACGGGCGACCTGTACCGCCGGATTTGATTGCTGATACCCTGCAAGAATTGGAGCAGGCTTTCGGCGCTGTCTCCTGCGAGACCCAGATCATCCAGGGTCTCTGGCGCCAGGAGGGCGAACTCTACCGGGACAGCCTGGCCCGAGTGTTCGTTGACGTAGCGGACACGGCTGAGAACCGGCAGTTCTTCCGATCGCTCAAGGACCGGCTCAAGAACCGGTTTCAGCAGAAGGATATTTGGTTGACGACTTACCCGATTGAGGTCATCTGACCGGGCGCTTGCGCGACTGGCTGCGAGTGGAATACGGCATCCAAAAGCCCGGCACCAAGCTTCTCGCCCCAGCCGAGCTGGATTCCGACACCTGGGTTGCCGAAGTGAAGAGCATTCGGGGCAGGAAACAGCCGCTGACCGCCGCCGGCCTGCAAGCCTTGCGCGACGAACCTACTGAATGCGGGGTGCGGAGTGCGGAATGCGGAGTGATGCGACCACCGAGATCGCCCTGATGCGGCAAACCGCCTCGCCCCGGATGCCGATCGGGCCTCTGGACGGATTTTCTCTCCAATCCCAACGGGATGGGATCATTCAGCCCGGGGTTGGGCCGCCGGGGCAATGGGGGGGGGCGGACCTACCCCGGGAAGGCGTGCCCCATTTCCATGCCAACCTTGAAAAGGTAGCATCACTGGCGCCGGCACCAATGGCGTGCGGGACCTTGATACAACCCGTTCCGGGTAGAGGTCCCTTTCGCACGGCACCCCAGGGGAGGATCGTCGCCCCTCGCCCCGACGACGCTCCAACCCTGGGCTGAAGGGAACAATCCCTTTGGGATAGAACACCCGCACCATGGTCCCCGCCCGCGCCCTCGCCGCCGAGGCTCTGCGATTGGAGCGCATCCCCAGCGACCTGGTCAACCAGGCTTGGAAGTTGGATATGCCCGCGAGAGGACTGCGGCTAGGACGGTGCCTATCCCGATCAAGACCAGGTGTGAGCTCAGAAGTCGGAAAGGACCCCAGAGCTCAGCCAGACGTGGAGCCAAGAAATGGAGCATCTGCGGGATTATCCAACCGGGGACCGCCGCGGGCTGCGAGCAAAGCTGGACGGCTCAAGCCGCCGGCAGGTTGGCCAGCCGAAACAGGCCACGGCTATCGCCCGCGCGGCAGTGCTTGCGGGGATCGTGAAACAGGCAGGGATGCCGTCAATCATCGGTAAGCTTATGGCCCGTCCCGCGTGCGTTGGCGAGCAGATAATGCCGTTGGGAACGGCATGACGGAACATCTTGTGCAAAGGCAGCAGCCAAACAGAACAGCACCCGCCGGCTTCACCCGGGCTGCGCTGAGCAAATGCGGGCGGCAAGGGGCAAATTCCGGTCAGCTTGTTATCAGTCTGTCGAGCCGGCGAGCCGCAGATTGACCGACTGGATTTGCCGTGATTCAATACGCAAACATGAACGGCGTGCCTCAGCACCGAGTTTCCCGGCGGAAGCCCAGGAGGAGCGGCTATTTCCCACAGAAAGCAGGTGGTGATCTGCCATTACGGGAGACGGTCTGCCGTCTGGGGCATGCGCTGCTGGCGCTGCTGCTTGTCTTAGGCGGGAGCGCTTCCGGTGTGGACCTCGTGCGCGATGGAAAGCCGGCGACAGTGATCGTCGCCCGACCTGACACCGCTCCGTTCGCAGAGCCGTCCAGCCGCAAGAGCCGGAGCGCCACAAAGACGGACGCTCCCGACCGGCCCCGGGTGCGTGCGGCCAGCGACCCGCAGAGCGACGAGATGCTGGCAGCGCGGACGCTGGTGGATTGGGTGAAGAAGATGACGGGCGCCGAGCTGCCCATTACGAACACAGTCCCGCCTGAAGGCGCGGGTGTCTTCATCGGTCAAGCCGCGATGGACGCGGGACTGAAGCTCCATGACATTGTCAGTCCGTCCCGGGAAGGGGCGCGAATTGAGGCGGATGGGCGGCGCATTCTGGTTGCCGGACAGAGCGAGGCGGGGACGCTCAAGGCCGTCTGCCGTTTTCTGGAGGAACTGGGCTGCCGCTACTTCATGGACGGTCCGCTGGGCGAAGTGTATCCACGCAGGCGGACGTTGAGTGTGGGCCGACTGGCGATCACCGAGCGGCCCGGGCTCCTGAACCGGAATATCAAGGGGCCGAGCTGGCGAGCCACCTTGTGGAAGGCGTGGAACGGCGCTGGCGGCCTGCCGCTTCAGCACCAGCACGCCTGGGGCCAATACGTGTCGGCCGCGCTTTACTCCGAGTATCCGGACTTCTTCGCGATGGGAGCCGACGGCCGGCGCAAACCGGGCCAGTGGCTTTGCACCTCCAACCCGGAACTGCGCCGCTACTTTGCCCTGCAAGTCATTGCTGCCATACAAAGCGGCACGCCCAATCCCTCCATCTCGCCGCCGGATGGCCGGGGGTATTGCCAGTGCGCCGCCTGCAAGGCGCAGGACGACGTGACACAGATCGAGCCTTCCACCGGCGCGGTGAGCGTCTCCCGCCGCTACGTGGATTTCTTCGACGACGTCGCGCGGCAAGTTGCCAAAGAGTGCCCGGATTCAGTGCTGAGCTCTTATTGTTATGCCGATTACAGCCAGCCGCCGGCGAGGGCGGAGAGACTTTCCTCCAACCTGTGTGCCGTGCTGGCGCCGATCCGCTACTGCCGGCTGCATGAGATCGGACATCCGGGTTGCGCCAGCCGCAAGCAGCAGGTCGGCATGGTTGACGGCTGGGCGAACCTCGCGGGCCGGCTTGGCTACTACAATTACCTGTACAACCTGGCGGATGCCACGCTGCCCAGCTTCAAGTTCACCCCGTGCAAGAAGGAGTTTCCTTACCTGGCGGGCAAGGGGCTGTCCGCGATGACCATCGAGGTGCTTTCCAACTGGCACATCTACGGACCGCAAATCTATTTGAGCCTCAGGCTTGCTTACGATCCGAAGGCCGACGCCGAAGAGATCATGGAGGACTATTGGGAGAAATTCTACGGGCCGAACGCCGCAGCACACATGAAGCGTTACTGGATGGGGGTGGCTGCGGCGACCGAGAGGCTCCAGTCCCACGCGGGGAGTTTTTTCGGCCTGCAGCAGGTTTTCACGCCCGGATTCCTGAAGGAATGTGAGATGACGCTGCAGCGAGCGGCAGAAGCGGCCCGGGGCGATCACAACTATTCAGAGCGCGTCGCTCTCCATGCCGAAGGTTTCCGGAGCGCGGTTGAATACCGCCAACTCTGCCAGGAGATGAACCGAGGGGATTTTGCGGCGGCACAGGCGATCCTGGACCGAATGCTCGCGCGGCTGCGCGGTCTGGCGGACAAGGGGTGGGCCAATCGGGAGTATGCCACCGCATACCTGGAGCGGTTTCTAGGCAAGAACGTGCGCGCCGGGGCGGCGGCCACGGCGGCTCCGGGGCAAGTCCTGCAAGTGTTGCCAGACCCGTGGAAGTTCGCCCTGGATGAAGCGAACCGCGGCCGGGAGGCAGGCTGGCACAAACCTCAGTTCGATGACAGCAAATGGGCGGTCGTTCGCACCCGAGACATCACGCTCGATGCGCAAGGGTTCGATAAGAACACCGTGTTGTGGTATCGCACGCGGTTCAATGTGGCTGAACAGTGCGCAAGACTGCAGCTGTTCTTCACCGAAGTGGACGGCGACCCCGAGGTGCACGTGAACGGGGTGAAAGTTGAGCCGGCAGCCGCCCTGCTGCCGGCAACATCACAGTCCGCCACCGACACCGACAACCGCCTCAAGCCTCGGATGCCGTTCACGGTTAACATTACCAACGCCGTCCGGCCCGGCGAGAACGTGCTCAGCGTCAGGGTTGACCATGCCAGGATAACAGAGCTCTCGCTGGGCGGCATCCTCCGTCCGGTGGTGCTGATCCAGTTTCCGGAGAGCAAATCCGGGCACGCGAATTAGGCTGGCGTTCCCGCCATGGCGGGAGGAAGTTGCTGCGGTCGCTAAACAACCTGCGAAGATATGAACAATCCAGAGCACTGGCGGTATCGCACAAGCCCTGTCGTGACCATGAGAACACCAAAGCCCGCCCTCTGGACCTCGCGACGCGAGTTCCTGAAAGCCTCCGCAGTCTATGCGGGCGCGATCGCTCTTGGCACACTGGCTCGGGGGCAAACGGCGGCCTCTCGGGAAATCGGGCTGTCGCCGCGGAGTATTCACCCCTATCCAAACCAGGTTGCCTGGGGCACTGGCACTTGGAGCCTCAGCCGCCGGGTCACGCTCGCGGTGGGGTGCGATGCCGATGCCAGCGCAGTCGAGATGATGAAGGACACCTGGCAGCGATTCACGTTCGGAACGGTGAAATTGAAGCTGGCGCGCGAGGCGGCGCTCAAGGCGTGCGAGTTCTCACTGTCAGGCGCCCGCCCGCCGCAACTGAAATCCAACGCTACTTACGCACTGACGGTGGACGCCTCGGGCATTGCCGCCAGCGGGAAGGATGCGGCCGGCATGCGGCACGGATGGTTCACGCTGCTGCAACTACTGGAGCCGGACGACACGGCGGAGGGCGGGCTGGGCTTCACGCTGCCGCAGGTGACAATACAGGACTGGCCGGGGTTGAGGTTTCGCGGGCTGCATCTGTGCGTCTTCCACGAGACGACGCCGGTGATGATCGAGAAGGCGATCCGGCTCGCAGCGTTTTACAAGTTTACCCACGTGGTGCTGGAGTTCTGGGGCATGTTGCGGCTCGATGCGCTGCACGAGCTGGCGTGGCCCGCGGCGTGGACGAAAGCGCAGGCGGGCAAGCTCGTTGCTATTGCGCACGGCATGGGGCTGGAGGTTGTTCCGATGTTCAACTCCTGGGGCCATGCCAGCGCCTGCCGTATCAAGCATGGCCGGCACGTCGTGCTGGACCAGAATCCGCGGCTGGCACCGCTGTTTGAGCCGGATGGCTGGACCTGGTGCCTGAGCAATCCGCGCGCGCAGGCGTTGATCCGCGGCGTGTGCGATGAACTGATCGAGTTCGCTGGGCCGGGGCGGTATTTCCACATCGGCTGCGACGAGGCCTATTCGCATGCGACTTGCGACCGTTGCCGGCAGACCGACCGCGTGCAGTTGTTCGCCGATCACGTCAACCAGTTGGCTGCTCACCTGGAGAGGCGCGGTCGCCGCGCTATCATGTGGGGCGACGCGCTGCTCGAGAGCGGGAAATGGCCGGCCGGGTTCACCGCCAGCGGCACGCCGTCGCTGCCGACCCATGAGGCGCTTGAGCGCCTCTCGCGCGAGATCGTCATCGCCGACTGGCACTATGGCGTGGCCCAGGGCGACGTGGGGACGCTGGCGCACTTCCGCAGCCGCGGTTTTGAGACCATGGCCTGCCCGTGGAACTCGGCGGCCAACATCCGCACGCTGGCCAGGGCCGCCGCGGCCAACCAGAGCGGGCTGCTGATGACCACCTGGCACCACCTGGCCCAGAGCATTCCCACCCTGGCCTGGACAGCAAACTGCGCGTGGTCGGAAAACCAGGCCGCGCTCGGCATGAAGCAGATGGACTGGGCGCTGATGCGCGCCGCCTCCGCCAGCCACCTGCGCCAGCTCGTGCCCGCGGGAGGCAAGTTCAAGCGGGCGGGTTGGAATCCGTTTGAACTTCCGGCAGAAGTGGATTGACCTGAAACTCGGTTTGCCAAAGCTGCCGCTTCGGGTAATCATAGCTGGTGCATTTCTTCGTTCAGCGCAGCGAACTCTGCGACCTTTATGAAAAAGTCGCCGCCGGCCAGCGGATTTCCGAGGCCGACGCGCTACGCCTTTTTGAGAGCAAGGACCTGAACGCCGTCGGCGCCATCGCCAACCTGGCCCGGCAGCGCAAGGTCGGCCGCCGGGCCAGCTACATCCTGAATCGCTACATCAACTACTCGAACTACTGCATCCTGAGCTGCCAGTTCTGCTCGTTCGCCCGCAAGACGCGCGACGCGGACGGCTTCCAGCTCGGCGTCGAAGAGATCGTCGAGAAGGCCCGCGAGGCGCTGCGGTTCGGCATCACCGAATTGCACATCGTCGGGGGGCTCCATCCTTCCTTGCCGTTCAGTTACTACACGGACATGCTTCGGGCGTTGCGGAGGCTGGACTCGCGCCTGCAGTTGAAATGCTTTACCGCGATTGAGGTCCTGCACCTGGCCTGGCTGGCGAAGAAATCGGTTGGCGAAACCCTGAGCGCCCTGAAAGAAGCCGGGCTCGATTCCCTGACCGGCGGCGGCGCGGAGATCTTCCGCAAGGCGGTGCGCTCCGCCATCGCCCGGGGCAAAGAGTCGGCTGAAGAGTACCTGGATGTCCATCGCACGTGGCATCGCCTGGGCGGTCGCAGCACCTGCACGATGCTGTATGGGCATGTCGAATCCCTGGCCGACCGGGTGGATCACCTGCGCCAGTTGCGCGGCTTGCAGGATGAGACGCGCGGATTCAGCGGTTTCGTTCCGCTGCCTTATCACCCCGCGAACAACGATATCCCGGTAGAGAATCCGCCCGCGGGGTTTGATACCCTGCGGACCATCGCCGTCAGCAGGGTTTACCTGGATAACATCGATCATATTACGGCCTACTGGGTTGGCCTGGGGCTGAAACTGGCACAGGTGGCGCTGAGCTACGGCGCAGATGACCTGCACGGCACCATCCTCGAGGAGCATATCTTTCACATGGCCGGCGCCCAGTCGCCACAACTGCAAAGCGAGGCCGAGATGATCAAGGCCATCATCGAGGCGGGCTGCGTTCCGGCGCAGCGCAACAGTTTGTACGAGCCCATCAGGGTGTGGGAGGGCCCGACGCCGCTGACGGAAACCAGCGGCCAGCCCGCAGGAGTCCTTGAAGCCAACCTGGCAAGCGCATGATGAACTCCCCGGACGATGTCCCCAAACTTCGCATGGCCCCGCCGGAAATGGCGGCCGAGGCGGGCCATCGTTTCGAGCGCGAGCAGCGTGCCGTGGATTTGCAGCGCGAGAGCGGCCTGGAACACGCACTGGCGCCTTTTCGAGTGGGGAATTCCGGCTTCCTGAATACCGTCCCGCTCACGCGCGGCCTGGAGGAGGAGATTATCTACGCGCCGCCCGCGCAGTTGGCGGCGATGCTGCAGCGCGACGAGTTGGACGCCGCGCTGGTCAGCGTGGTCGAAGTTCTGCTCAATGACCGTTATGATATCCTGGACGGCATTGCCATTGCCTCGCTGGGTGAGGTCAAGAGCGTCCTGTTGGCGCACCGCAAGCCGCTGAGCGAGGTGAAGGAGATCTTCTGTGATCCAGCCTCGCTGACCAGTGTGCAACTACTGCGGGTGCTGCTGGCCGAGCGCGGGCTCAGGCCGGCGTTCCAACCGCTGCCCAGCTATGATTTTGCCGCTCTGCCCGACTACGCCATGCTGATCGGTGACGCGGCGCTCGACTTTGTCCTGGGGCCGCACCAGCACGACATCTGGGACCTCGGCGCAGCCTGGTATGAGATGACCGGCCTGCCCTTCGTATACGCCGTCTGGGCCTTGCGCCGTGACGTCGAAAACACAGGGATGCGGCGGCTTCTGCGCGAGGCCCATGACTTTGGGCTGGATACGCTCGACTCCATTGTCCGCACCCGGACCGAATACACTTATGATTTCCGCAAGGATTACCTGGGATGGCATATCCACTACCATCTCGGCGCGGACGAGAAGCGCGGTCTGGCAAGGTTCATTGAACTGCTCCGCCGGCATGGCTGCGGCCCGGTGTATGAGCCCCAGTTCGTGATGTAGGCCCGGGGACTCTGCCGGCGGGCAGCGGTCAGGCAGGGGCGGGGGGCTCCGGGTTCTGGGGCGGGCGACCGTCGGCCCCGCCCCCATCCAGATCAATGAGGATGTCGCGCGGTTCAGCGCCTTTGCTGGGGCCGACAATGCCGCGATTCTCCAACTCATCCATGATGCGCGCGGCGCGGCCGTAGCCGAGGCGCAAGCGGCGCTGGAGGAGGGAGACGCTGGCTTTTTGCTCGCTCCGGATGACTTCGATGCAGTCCTGGATAATCTCCTCGTCCTCGTCAATGCCGGACTCATTACCGAAGCCGTTGTCGGCGCGGGAAAGCTGCTGGTGAATCTCCAGCTCGTAGCTCGGCTTGGCCTGCTTGGCGATGAAGTCCACGATGCTCTGAATTTCCTGGTCGGTAATGAGCGAGCCCTGGGCGCGCGTCAGCTTCGCCGAGCCGGGCGGCAGGTAGAGCAGGTCGCCCTTGCCGAGCAGCTTGTCGGCGCCCATCGCATCAAGGATGGTGCGCGAGTCCACCTTGGCCGCGACCTGAAACGCGATGCGGGCGGGGATGTTGGCCTTGATGACGCCGGTGATGACGTCCACGCTTGGCCGCTGGGTGGCGACGATGCAGTGGATGCCCGCCGCGCGGGCCATCTGCGTGATGCGGGCGATGGCCATTTCCACGTCCGCCGGCGCGACCAGCATCAGGTCGGCCAGTTCGTCAATGATAACCACGATGTAGCTGAGCTTCTCCGGGATGACGATGTCTTCCTCGCGCGGGACAACGATTTCCTCGTCCACTTCCACGGCGAAGCCGTCGGCGCCGGGCTCCACCTTTTCCTTCCTGGCCATGAGCGCCAGCTCGGGTTCGCGCGGCGGCAGCGGCTTGTTCTTCGGGCGCGAGTTGAAGGATAAAATGTTGCGCACGCCGACGCGCGCGAAAATCTGGTAGCGCTTTTCCATCTCGTTGACCACCCAGCGCAGCGCCAGAATGACCTTTTTAGGATCGGTGACCACCGGGACCACCAGGTGCGGCAGCGTGTTGTACTGCTGGAGCTCGACCACCTTCGGATCAATCATCACGAAGCGAAGCCGGTCGGGCGGGAAGCGGTAAAGCAGCGAGGTGATAATGGCATTAATGCAGACGGATTTGCCCGCGCCGGTGCTCCCGGCGATGAGCAGGTGCGGCATCTCGGAAAGGTCGCTGATGATCGGGTGGCCGTAAACGTCCTTGCCCAGCGCCAGCGGGATGCGGGCTTTGGTGTTGCGCCATTCGTCCGACTCGAGCAGGTCGCGGATGATCACTGTCGTCTTGACCGGGTTGGGCACTTCGATGCCAACGGAGCTCTTGCCGGGCACCGGCGCCAGGATGTGGATGCGCTCGGCCTTGAGCGCGGCCGCGAGGTTATTGCTGAGCCCGGCGATCTTCTCCAGCTTGACGCCGGGCGCGGGGTGCAGCTCGTAGCGGGTGATGGTGGGGCCCTTGGTGATGTCGCCCAGCTCGACGGGAATTTCGAACTGGGCCAGGGTCTGCTGCATCAGCCTGGCATTAGCCAACAACTCCTCCTTTGACTCGGTGGGCTTCAGGTTGGGGTCGGGGTGCTGCAGGAAATCCAGGGGCGGCAACTGGTAGTTGCCGATCATGGGGGTGGCGGCGACAGTAAGGGGAGGCTTGGCCTTTTTCCTGGGCTTGGGGGGTGTCGCGGGAGGCAGGCCGTGAATGACCACTTCCTGGTCGCGCTTGGGCTCGGGCGGTTTGCCTGCGGCGTCGGCCTTCTCGGCGGCGGGAGCCTCGGCTTTGGACTCGGCGGGCTTTGGCTCGGCTGGTTTGGCGGCGGACTCCGGCTGCTTGCCCAGAATCTCCGCAGTGGTGGCCGCTGCATGTTCACGGGCTGGGATGACTTCGCCTTCGTCCGCAAGGGCCGGCTCCTTGGCGGGTTCCGGAGCGCCTGGTTTCCTGGTTTGCGGGGCTTTGCTGGGGTCTGGCACGCTGAGGTCACGTACCGTCGGCTTGGGCACCGGCTTCAGGTCCGCGCCCAGGCCTGCGCGATCCACTTCATCCTGCAGTTTCCGGGCCTGGCGTTGCAGTTCCCGCGCCCGCTGTTCCAGGGCTTGCTCCTCGGTGGCCGGTTCGCCCTCAGCGCGGGCGCGCCGGCGCCCGATGGCGCGAACCCATTCGCCCAATTGGAAGTTCGTCAGGAAGAGGAGGCTGACAAAGTAGAGCATGAGGAAGATGATCGTGGCGCCCGCCGTGCCGAAGCACTCGCTGAAGAGGTGCTGGTTGAGATTGCGCCCGAGGATGCCGCCGGCCATAGTGCCCAGGTTCCGTTCGAGGCTGCCGAGGTAGCGTCGATAGATATCAAGCAGGCCCATGCAGCAAAACACCAGAACCAGCGCCCAGATCCAGCGGCGGCGCAGGTAGGCGAACACCTCAAAGAAGCAGCCTAAACCAATGAACAACAGCACCACCGGCAGCACAAACGCCGCGGCGCCAATGGAGAGGAAACACCCGTAAGCCATCCACGCCCCGAACGGGCCAATCCAATTCAGAGCCGGCTGGTTATGCGGCACGGCGTTGGCCGAAACATCGCGCGGGTGGTAGGACAGCAGGGCCACCATCAGCAAGACAGCCAGGCACAACAGCACTATCCCGATGATGTCGTTAAACCCACGGGAGGAGCCTGAACTTGCCGATACCTTGCGAGACATGCCCGGAGATTAGCAACTCGAGCGGGCGAGTGGCAAGGTCGTGATGGGGGCGACGTGGCGCGTCTAAGCCAGGCGGCAGCCGGCGCACCCGGCGCCTTTGAGCATGATCGCGCCGGTGGGACAGACCTCGGCGGCCCGGCGGGCGGACTGGCGCAGGGCTTCTGACATGGGCCGGTGGAACGGCGCGGCAACCGCCACCTGAAATCCGCGTCCGACAAAGGACAATCCCGGCTCTTCGCCTGCCTGGGCCGCCACCTGCACGCAAGCCCCGCAGATGATGCACTTGCCTGGCTCGAAGATGATGTCCGGGTGGGAAGTGTCCCGCGCAAAATGGCGCCGCTCGCCAACGAAACGCTGCGGGTCCACTCCGTATTCGGTAGCAACCTGGCGCAGGCGGCAGGGGACTGCCTTGCCGCAACCGCACCCCAGGCAGCGCCGCGACTCGCGCGTGGCCGCCTCCATCGAAAAGCCCAACTCCACTTCCTCAAAGGTAGTCCGCCGCATTTCCAGCGCCAAATGCGGCATGGGCGCACGCGGCGCCTGCTCGATGTCGCGCAGGAGCACCGCCAGTTCTTCTTCGCTCAATTTGCCCAGCATGACGCTCACCAATTGGATCGCGCCGACGACTTTCTGACCGGCCAGGTATTGGTCTATGGACGCCGCAGCGAGCTTGCCGGCCGCCACTGCCCGTACCGCCAAATCCGGCCCGGAGACGGCGTCGCCGCCGGCGAATACGCCGGGCAGGTTTGTCGCCAGGGTTCTTGGGTTGGCCGCGATGCCCCACTTTGACAGAACGAGTTGGGGATCGCCTAAGCCGTCCGCCTTGACGGTCTGGCCAATGGCAGCAATAACGCGGGTGGCAGGCACGTCGAATTCCGTCCCGGGAATCGGCACGGGACGGGCGCGACCGCTTTCGTCCGGCGTCCCCAATTCCATTCGCTGGCAAGTGAGGCTTAGCTTCCCGCCCTTGCGCTCCAACCGCATGGGCGCGACGAGGAACTCGATCTGGACGCCTTCGGCCTCCGCGGCTTCGACCTCTTCCATGAGGCACGGCATCTCGCGGCGTGTGCGGCGGTAGAGCACACGCACGGACTTGGCGCCAAGGCGCACGGCGCACCGGCTTGCGTCCATCGCCGTGTTGCCGCCGCCCACAACGATGATATCACTGCCAATGACAGGGGCGGGGCCGTCAGCGAGCTTCTCCAGGAACTCCAGTGCGGGGGTGGCGAGTTCTTCGCCTGTGCAGCCCAAGCCGCGGGAGCCTTGGGCGCCGATGGCGAGGAACACGGCGTCGAAGTCGCGCCGCAGATTCTCAAAGGACAAGTCGCTGCCGAGCCGTTTGCCCATGTGGAATGCGGCGCCCAAGCCGCGGATCACCTGAATTTCCGCATCGAGCACATTCCGGGGCAAACGAAACGCCGGGATGCCATAACGCAGCATCCCACCTGGCTGTGGATGGGCATCGAACAGCGCCACTGAATGCCCCAGGCACAGCAGTTGATGCGCGGCAGCCAGCCCTGCCGGACCGGCTCCGACGATGGCCACCCGCCGGACGCTCGGGTCCACTTTTTGGCCAGCGGGGGGGGCAGGAGATTTCGCCTGCCGCTGATGATCGGCGCTGAAGCGATGCAGGTTGCGGATGGAAAGCGCCTCGGTCACGTCACACTGCCGGCAGCGCTGTTCGCACAACCGCGGGCAGACGCGCCCCAGCGAGGCGGGTAGGGTGAGGCCGTCGGTCACAAGGCGAGCGGAGGCGGCATTGTCGCCTGCGGCAATGTGGGCGATGAAACTGGGAATATCCAACCCCGCCGGGCAGCCGGCGCGGCAAGGGCCGACACACTCGCCCGCGTGGTCGGAGAGGAGCAACTCCAGAGCGGTCTTGCGGGCGGCCCGCACCTCCTCAGAATTGGTCGTTACGACCATG
>CAZHEW010000016.1:12941-18585 GCA_964531815.1 uncultured Verrucomicrobiota bacterium | reverse complement strand
TTGTCCCAATCCGGCGCCCAGGGATCGAAGCGCACATCGGCGAAGCCATTCTCGAATACGACGCCATGAAAGCCGTCGTCCGCCATGCGGCGAGCGGCCTCCTCCAGCGGCAGCCCGGCATAGACACCCATGAAGACACCTAGCCGCAGGTTCTTCTTCGCTTTGGCGCGCAGGTCCGGCGCGGCGTGGGTCAGCAAAGGGAACCCGAGCGCGGCGGTGCCCGTAATTTTGAGCCAATGACGGCGATGCAAGGTGTTCATGGAGCGATTCAGGAGTTGAGACTTAAGACGGTCACGCGCGCATTCTGCCTCCCGGAGCCGGGCTGCCAAGCGATAAGTTTCCGTCGCCAGAGTCCCTCCGTCGCGCATATTCTGCCGCCGTGATCAAGATCCGCATTCTTATGGCCGTATTCTTAGGATGGTTCGCCTCGGCTCCGGCACAACCGACCAACTCATTCCCGCTCTGGCCGGAGGGAGCCCCCGGCGCACTCGGCAAAGAGGACAAAGATATTCCGACGCTCACCCCGTATTTGCCTGAGCCGGACAAGGCAACCGGCGCCGCCATCGTGATCTGCCCCGGCGGCGGCTACGGCCATTTGGCCGCGCATGAAGGCGCGGACTACGCGCGCTTCCTGAATGAATCCGGCATCGCCGGCTTCGTCCTCAAGTACCGGCTCGGCACCGGCGGCTACCACCACCCCGCTATGTTGCAGGACGCCGCCCGCGCGGTGCGCACCGTGCGTGCCCGGGCCCGCGAATGGAAGCTGGACCCCAAGCGCATCGGCATCATGGGCTCATCGGCCGGTGGGCACTTGGCTTCTACGCTGCTGACCCATTTCGACGCGGGCAAGGCCGATGCTGCCGATCCCATCGAGCGCGCAAGCTCCCGTCCCGACCTTGGCATCCTGTGTTACGCGGTCATCAGCTTTGGCGAATTCGGCCACCGGGGATCAAGGAACAATCTGTTGGGGACGAATCCTCCGCTGGCGCTCGTGCGCGAGCTGTCCAATGAACTTCAGGTGACCAAGGACACGCCGCCGTGTTTCATCTGGCATACTTGCGAGGACAAGGGGGTGCCGGTGGAGAACAGCCTGCAATTCGCCGAAGCGCTGCGCCGGGCGGGCGTGCCGTTCGATCTGCACATCTACCAGAAAGGGCCGCACGGCCTCGGCCTCGGCACACGCGATTGGAACCCGGAGAAGCGGCATCCCTGGACGCGTAACTGCGCCTTCTGGCTGCAGGCGCAAGGATTCGCGCGCTAGCGAGCGGGGCCGGAATCCCGCAGTCCCCGGTCAAATGCGCCGGCTGACTTCGGCGGCTGCGATTTAGCGGGTTCCTGAATCCGCCGCACCATTCCATTCACAGCCCCACTTTGTAATTGCCTGGCACGGCGGCTTGCCCTAGCTGTTAGGCAATAAACGAAAGGATTCCTATGACTAAGAGCTTTATTATTCTGCCGGTCCTGGTGGTGGTGGTCCTGGTGCTGCTGGTCGTCATGTGGGTCATCGGCGCCTACAACTCGCTGGTCGCCTTGCGCAACCGCTTCAAGAACGCCTACGCGCAAATTGATGTGCAGC
Source organism: uncultured Verrucomicrobiota bacterium (assembly GCA_964531815.1). GTDB lineage: Bacteria > Verrucomicrobiota > Verrucomicrobiia > Limisphaerales > UBA8199 > UBA8199. Next base: position 17,009 of record CAZHEW010000016.1, on the reverse strand, counting down.
TCAAGCGGCGCTACGACTTGATCCCCAACCTCGTCGAGACCGCCAAGGGCTACATCAAGCACGAGCGCGGCACCCTCGAGGCCGTCGTAGCCGCCCGCAACGCCGCCGCCGCCGCCAGCACGGGCGCCGCGCAGAACCCCGGCGACGCCGCGGCCATGAAACAACTCTCGAGCGCGGAAAGCACCCTGGCCGGCACCCTCGGCCGGCTCTTCGCGCTGGCCGAAGCGTATCCGGACCTGAAGGCCAATACGACCATGATCACCCTGATGGAGGAACTCACGTCCACGGAGAACAAGGTCGCGTTCGCCCGCCAGGCTTACAACGACGCCGTGATGACCTACAACACCAAGCGCGAGACCTTCCCGACCAACCTCATCGCCGGGCCGTTCAACTTCGCGCCGGCGGAGCTGTTTGTCATCGAGAAGCCGGAGGAGAAGGCAGCGCCGAAGGTAAGCTTCTGAATTTCCGATTTCCAATTGCCAGTTGGGAAGAGCGAAAGCCATAGGCCTGTGACACCCGAGGAACTTAAGGCCCGGACCAAGCGATTTGCACTCCGGGTGTTGAAAGTGGCCGACTCACTGCCGCGAACCCCTTCGGGGAGGACCTTGGCCGGTCAGTTCGCGGACTCGGGCACATCTGTCGCCTCGAATTACCGTGCCGCCTGCAAGGCGCGGTCGCGGCGAGAGTTGATCGCCAAGCCCGGTATCGCCGAGGAAGAAGCCGACGAAACTCAGTTCTGGCTGGAGATGATTATGGAATCAGGTTCAGTCCCTGCCTCGCGCCTCGATCCACTGCTCCAGGAAGCCCGCGAAATCACCGCCATCCTGGCCGCTTCACGCAAGTCCGCAGCAAGCGCCCGCGAGCCGTAAATTGGCAATTGGAAATCGGCAATTGGCAATGGACTTCTTTGAGCGACAGGATCGAGCCCGCCGCAACACCAAGCTCCTGGTTGCCTATTTCGCCGGCGGCGTGGTCATGCTGGTGGTGGCGGTCTATGCCACGTTGCTGCTGATCTTTGGCGGCCTCGGCGCCCAACATCGCACTGATTACCTCGAAGAACCTCTCGCCGTCGCGCGGGCTCGACCGGCGCTTTGGGATCCGCAGCTCTTCCTCGGCGCTGCCGTCGGCACGCTGGCGGTGATTGCCCTGGGCAGCGCCTTCAAGACGATGGAACTGTCCCAGGGCGGCAGCGCCGTCGCCGCGATGCTGGGCGGGCGGCCTGTCAGCCCGACTACCGCCGACCCGGACGAGCGCAAGCTGCGGAATGTGGTCGAAGAGATGGCCATCGCAGCGGGCATGCCAGTGCCCCAAATCTATGTCCTGCCCGACGAACGCGGCATCAACGCCTTCGCCGCCGGCCACTCCACCAGCGACGCCGTCGTCGCGGTCACCGCCGGCGCGTTGAAGCTGCTCACGCGCGACGAGCTCCAGGGCGTCATCGGCCATGAGTTCAGCCATATTCTCAACGGCGACATGCGGCTCAACCTCCGCCTGATGGGCCTCATCTTCGGCATCCTCTGCCTGGCCGTCATCGGCCGGATGCTCCTTCACACCCGCAGCCGCGGCAGCAAGGACAAGAATCCGCTGCCACTGCTGGGCCTGGCGCTGCTGCTGATCGGCTGGATCGGCGTCCTCTTTGGCCGGCTCATCCAGGCCGCCGTCAGCCGCCAGCGCGAGTTCCTCGCCGACGCCGCGGCGGTGCAGTTCACGCGCAATCCCGCGGGCCTGGCCGGCGCGCTCAAGAAGATCGGCGGCTTGAAGTTCGGCTCGAAGCTCCAGGCAGCGCAGGCCAGCGAAGCCAGCCACATGTTCTTTGGCAACGGCATCGGCGAGCCGCTTCTGCGCCTGATGGACACGCATCCGCCGCTGGCCGAGCGCATTCGGGCCCTTGATCCGGGCTTCGACGGCAATTTCAAGCCTGTGCGCAGGACCGAGGCGGCGCAGTCCCCAGAGCGGGTCTCTCCCCCTCCGCAGCGGCCGCCGATTCCCTTTCCGTTCCCCGGCGCGCCGCGCGCCCAGGGGGACTTGGGCGGGCTGGCGCCGCCGGTCATCGCCGCGCAAACCGTCCTGGCCAACACCGGCGCTCCCACTCCGGCACACCTGAAGTATGCCGAGGAATTGCGAGTGTCCATCCCGGCGAGCCTGCAGGCCGCCGCGCATGAGGCGCTGGGAGCCAGCGCGCTGGTTTACGCCTTGTTGCTGAGCGACGACGAGGCCCTGCGCCGCAGCCAACTCGATGAGCTGGCTGCCATAACCTCCCCCGCGATCTGCGAGGAAACACTCCGCCTGTGGCCGGATGTCCGGGCCGTGGCCACCCAGGCCAAACTGCCGTTGGTGGACCTGGCGCTGCCGGGGCTGCGCAACCTGTCGCCGGCCCAGTTCCAGCAGTTCAGCGACGCGGTGCAGAAGCTCGTGGAGAGCGACGGTGACATTGACCTGTTCGAGTATATGCTCGAGAAGATTGTGCTGCGTCACCTCGATCCGTATTTCCGGCCGGCCCGCAAGCCGGTCATCCAATACTACTCGCTCAAACCGCTGGCGGAGGACTGCGCTGTGTTGCTCTCGGCGCTGGCTTGTCTCGGACAGGATCAGCCGGACAAGATCGCCTACGCCTTTCAGCAGGGAGCGCAGCCGCTCAGCTACGCCGCCCAGGCGGAGTTGCGCCTGCTGCCCGAGGGAGAATGCGACCTGGCACAAGTGGACACTGCCCTGAACCGGCTCTCCCAGGCCGTACCCCAGATCAAGAAGAACATGCTCAACGCCTGCGCCCGGACCGTGGCCGCTGACGGCGTCATCCGGGGAATGGAGGCCGAGCTGCTGCGCGCCGTCGCCGATACCCTCGACTGCCCCATGCCGCCGTTCATCCCGGCACAAACAGCATGAATAAGCTCCTGCAAACCTCGACGCTCATTGCGTTCGCCGCCTGCTCCGCGGCGGCAGCAAACCTGGAAACCAACACCGCCACCGCGCCTGCCCGGCTCCCGGTCAAAGAGAAGCTGCAACTCTATCTGCTCATGGGCCAGTCCAACATGGCCGGACGCGGCAAGCTCGCCGCCGAAGACCAAACACCCCACCCGCGCGTGCTGGTGTTCACCCTGCAGAACAAATGGGAGCCCGCCGTCGAGCCCATCACGCGCGACAAGCCGCGCATGCTCGGCGTCGGGCCGGGTCTGGCTTTCGGGAAAGCGATGGCCGAAAAGCAGCCCGGCGCGACCATCGGCCTGGTGCCCTGCGCCCTCGGCGGCACGCAGCTTAGACGCTGGCAGCGGGGCGGCGACCTGTATTCCAACGCCGTTCATCGAGCCAGGCTGGCCATGCGCGACGGCACCTTGGCCGGAATCCTCTGGCACCAGGGCGAAAGCGATTCGGGCACCGCCACCAACGCCAACACCTACGGCGCCCGCCTGGGCCAGATGATTCTGGACATCCGGGCCGACCTCAACACGCCGCACCTGCCGTTTGTGGCAGGCCAAATCGGTGAATTCCTTTATGACCGCGGCCCGGACCGCTCGCCCTATGCGCGGGTGGTCAATGCCGCCCTTGCCGATCTTCCCAACAAAGTCCCGGCGACCGGCTGCGCGCGCTCCAGCGGCTTGAGGGACAAGGGCGACCAGTTGCACTTCGACGCCGCCTCGCAGCGCGAGCTTGGCCGTCGCTATGCCGCCGCCATGCTGCGCCTGCATCCCAAACCTCCGCCAGCGAAGGCGACTCCCTAGCCCGAACATTTCACACCTCCACAGACCGGCGCGCGGGCATCCTGTCCGCTTGGCACGTCCGAACGACCAAAGCGGGCAGGATGCCCGTGCGCCGGTCTGTGGGCATTTCGTGCGGGGGGTAAAAGACTCGGGCTAGCCCGGGCCAGCCTCCCGCTCCGGGGAGGGAGCCCGGGAGCAGCCTCACACCCCCTGGCCCGCCGGAAGCGGCGTGAGTCCCATTCCCCCTCACCACACCCCATCCCCTTGCCGTCCCTCCTCCGTTGCTCCTCCGTCCCTCCTCCGTTCCACCTTCGTTCCACCTCCGACCGCCTGTCGGAGGAGGGACGGAGGAGGGACGGAGGAGGGACGGAGG
>CAZHEW010000016.1:1718-12841 GCA_964531815.1 uncultured Verrucomicrobiota bacterium | reverse complement strand
GGTGCGACGGGGGCAGCCGCCTGCCGCTGCCGAAATGGCGGCTTCTTACCAGGCCAGGAGCTCCTGGCACGGAGGGATTAACGCGGGTTGTTCCTGCTGCCACCAAGCACACCTTTGCGACAGGACACGCAGGGTTCCTGAAGAAAACAGCCCTGTGGTGGCCGCAGGGAGATTCCTCGCGGCCTCAGAATCCGTGCGGCGGGTCAGATGTTCCGAGCCTTGAATGTCCGAGCGGATTAGTGCATTCAATGCGCATGTTCCGCCAGACCTGTGTTTCATTGATCATCGTGCTCGGAGCCGGCGCGGGGCTGGCCGCCGAGTCGCCGCGCGCCTTCCCGCGCGACCCGCAGCAGCATCTGGAGCGCACCTGCTTTCAGACCGCCTCGCCGTGGAGCGGCATCGCCAACCTGCGGTCGGACGTGGCCATTGTTTACGGGGTGGACCCCGCCCTGGCGCAGCGCATCCGGACCTGGCGCGACCGGGGCTACCTTATCCACGTCATGACCGGCGTCTCGTGGGGCAACTACCAGGACTACCTCTACGCCCGGTTCGACGGGGTGAACCACGAGGACGAGGCCCAGACGGATGCCGCGGGGAACAAGATCAGCCACGGAGGCGATGTTTATTACATGTGCCCCGGCACAAACTACGGGAAGTTCCTTTGCCGGGGCATCCAGCGCGCGCTGGATGCCGGGGCCGAGGCGGTCCACCTGGAGGAGCCGGAGTTCTGGGTGCGCGGAGGGTATTCGGAGGGCTTCAAGCGCGAGTGGAAGAGCTACTACGGGGAGGATTGGCAGCCGCCGCATAGCTCGGTGGATGCGCAATGGCGCTCCGCCAGGCTCAAGTATTACCTCTACCGGCGGGCGCTTCAGCAGGTGTTTGACTATGTGCAGAACGACAACCGCCGGACGGGCCGGAAGGTGCGCTGCTACGTTCCCTCGCACAGCCTCCTGAGCTACGCACACTGGCGCATCGTCAGCCCGGAATCGAGCCTTGCGGGCCTGGTTGGCTGCGACGGCTACATCGCCCAGGTATGGACGGGCACCGCCCGCACGCCGAATATGTTCCGCGGCCAACTGCGCGAGCGCACCTTCGAGACCGCATTCCTCGAATACGGCGCGATGATGAACCTGGTCCGGGGCACCGGCCGCCGGGTCTGGTTCCTGAACGACCCGGTCGAGGATAACCCGGACCACGATTGGAACGATTACCGCCTCAACTGGGAGTCCACGATGGTCGCCTCGCTGCTGCAGCCCGACGTGTGGCATTTCGAGGTGGCGCCCTGGCCCGAGCGCGTCTTCGGCGGGCAATATCCCAAGCCCGGCAAGCCCGGCGAGCGCGAGCCGATGCCCCCGGCCTACGCGACGGAGGTGCAAACGGTCTGCCATGCGCTCAATGACATGAACCAGCGCCGCGTCGAATGGGATTGCGGCACGACCGGCATCGGGCTGGTGATCAGCGACTCGCTCATGTTCCAGCGGGGCGAACCGGGCGCGAGCGACCCGCACCTCAGCCACGTTTATGGCCTGGCCTTGCCGCTGCTCAAGCGCGGCATGCCGGTCACCCCCGTGCAACTGGAGAATGTGACCCTGCCCGATTACCTCGAGGGGTTCCGCGTGCTGCTGCTGAGCTACCACGGCATGAAGCCGCTCAGCCCGGAGGTGCATCCGGCGCTCGCCGCCTGGGTCAGGCGCGGCGGAGTGCTCGTGATGTGCGACGATGACAAAGATCCTTACAACACTGTCCGTGAATGGTGGAACAGCGACGGGCGCCATTACCGCACGCCGCGCGAGGATCTGTTCGCGAAGCTCGGCTTGTCGGGCACGGGAGGGCGAGCGTCCCCGCGAGCCCAAACATCCTCGGAGAACAGGGCCCGCGGGGACGCTCGCCCTCCAGGACAGGACATGATGCCGGTCGGCAAAGGCGCCGTCATCTGGATGCGCGAGAACCCGGCCGGACTGGCGGCGAGCGCCGAAGGGGACGCGCGGCTCGTCGCGGTGGTGAAGCAGGCGGCCCGTGCCCGGCTCAAGTGGCGCGAGACCAATTACCTGCTGCTGCGCCGCGGCCCCTACGTGCTGGCGGCGGGCCTGGATGAATCGGTTGCCGCTGAGCCAACGACCCTCCGGGGCCGGTGGGTGAACCTGTTCGAGCCTGAGCTGCGCGTCCACCGCGAAGTAACCCTCGCGCCCGGCTCGCGCTTCTTTCTGCTGGATATCGAAGCCGCGCGAGGCCGCCGCGCGCGGGTGCTCGCTTCGGCGTGCAAAGCGCTGCCGGTGCGAGGCGCGGCGCGTTCGCTTTCATTGATGGTCGAAGGCGTGGCCAATACTCCGGGCGTGGTGCTGCTGCGGTCGCCGTCGGCCCCGCGCTCGGTTACGCTGGCCGGGCAGCCGCTGCGCAGCTTTCAGTACTCCGCGCCGGACCGCCTGCTTTGTATCCGCTTCCCCAACGAGGCCGCCCCGCGCGAATTGGCGCTGGAGTTCTGAACAGGCGCGAGTCACCGCCCGTTCAGCGCCCGCAGCGCGAAGGCGCATATCAGGTGTTCTGGCCGCTGCGGCCAACGCGGTGCCCCTTCCAGCCGTAGAAGGCGACATAGGCATACGCGACCAGCGGCACGATGAAGGAGAACTGCAGGTTGTGGGTGAGGTCGGCGATGCGGCCCTGGATGGGCGGCAGGACGGCCCCGCCGAGAATCGCCATGACCAGCAGCGACGAGGCCTGGCTCTTGTAGATGCCGACCCCTTCGATGGCCAGCGCGAAGGTGTTGGACCAGCCGATGGACGTGAACAGCCCCACGCCCACGACGCACCACATCGCCAGCTTCCCGCCTGCAATGATGGCCGTGGCCAGCAACACGACCACCATGGCCGAGAACATCATCAGCGTCCGAGCAGCCAGAGACTTGCCGAACTGGAACAGCAGCCAGCACAGCACCAGGAAGGGCAAATACATCTGCACGACCGACCAGCCGCGCAGGCCCCACAGGACGAGGAAGCCCGCCAGCGGGAACGCCGCCAGCCAGAGCTGCTTGTTCCGCGGCCGCATGTCGCTCAGTTCGACCGCGCCCATGAATCGCCCGATCAACATGCCGCCCCAGTAGAGGGAGACGTACTTGCTGGCCTCCAACTCCGGCAATCCGGCCACACCAGGCTGCCCCAGGAAGTTGATGATCACGCTCCCCACCGACACCTCGCCGCCCACATACATGAAGATGGCCACCACACCCAGCACCACGTGCGGATATTTCAATGCGCCCACACCCCGTTCGATCCTGCCCTCGCCCACATGCGGCAGGTGAATAAACCAGAATGCCGCTGCCAGCAGCAGGAACACGATGCAGAACCACAGGTAGGGCACCCGCACCGACTCCGCCCCGTGCGCGCCCGTCCGGGAGAAGTAGCTGAAGATCAGATACCCGCCGATCAGCGGCCCCGTGGTCGTGCCCACCGAGTTGAACGCCTGCGCCAGGTTCAACCGGCTCGACGCCGTCCGCTCGGGCCCGAGAACCGTCACGTAGGGATTGGCCGCAATCTGCAGCACCGCAAACCCGATCCCCACCACGAACAGCGCCAGCAGAAACAGCGGGTAGGAATGCACGTTGGCCGCCGGCCAGAACAGCGCGCTGCCCCCCGCCGAGACCAGCAACCCGAGCACCACGCCGTTCTTGTAGCCCATCCGCGCGATGGGATCGCCGGTGAACACGGAGGTCAGGAAGTAAAGCAGGGCGCCGGTGAAGTAGGCGCCGAAGAAGGCGAACTGCACCAGCATCGCCTGGAAGTAATTCAACTCGAAGGCCGACTTGAACCGCGGGATGAGCACGTCGTTGAACACGGTCATGAATCCCCACATGAAGAAGAGAATGGTCATGACCGCGAACGGCCCCCGATAGGTCTGCCCCCTGGCCGGTTGCGAATCCGAGCCTGCCGGGGCGGCGGGGGTGCTGGCAGTTGCCATAGTGAATTTCTACCCGATTACAATCAGGTGCATGGACTCGGGCAGGCTGGCGGCGACGCGGGCGACGACGTTGCCTTTGAGGAGGTTGACGAGGGCGGCGCGGCGGCTGCCGCCGAGCACGACGGTATCCACGCCGAAGGTCGCGGCGATGTCAATAATGGTATCCGCCGGGGAATCGCTCACACTGTAGAGCTTGTTGACCTGCAGGCCGCGGGCTTCGGACTCGATGCGGTTGAAAAGGACCCTGGCTTGCGGGTCGTCCTGCCACTTGCCACCCATGTTAATGTTCACCGCGACTTCACGGATGTAGAGCACGAGCAACCGGGCGCCGCGCACGCGGCTTTCTTCCAGGGCGAACTGGAGGGCCGGGGTCCAGCCGCGGGCGGCCACCAGAACGAGCTGGCCGATGAACTGCCCGGGCGCCGGTGTTGCGGCGGGGGCAGGAACGGGCGCGGTAGCTTCCGGAAGCAGGAAGTGCCGCTGGGCAAACTGGCGAACGGCAAACCCCACGGCCAGCACCACCACCACGAAAATCAGGGCCCGCGGCTTGCTGAGCGCGATGGTGATCCAGATCGCCGCCAGCAGCAGCACCGTCAACTTCATCACCAGGCGCTGACGCGCGCTCAAGGGCAGCGCCCGGGCAAAACCGCAACTGCCGATGTCCAGCACAATGGCGCCCACGACGCCTATGGCGTAAAGACTGGACAGGGCCTCGACCGAATCATTGAGATCCAGCACGATGACCGGCAGGATGGTGGCGGCCATCAGGGCCACCCAGGGCACGCCGAAGCGGTTGAGCTGGACGAAGGTATTGGGCAGCTCGCGATCGTGAGCCATAACGTAGAGCAGCGCCACCATGCCGCCGATGGCAGTGTTGACCGCGGAAAGGAGCAACAAGGCGAAGACCCAGCCCACCACCTTGCCGAACCACGGCCCAACGAAGGTCTCGCCCATGAACCGGAGCATATCTTCCCTGTGTGCCTGCAGTTGGTCTTCGCCCACCGGCAGGCACATGGTCAGCAGGCTGAGGGCCGCCGTGGCGATGACCACCTCAAGCATCACCGCCGTGACCGCGCGCCGCGAGGTGATGCGCACCGACGGCTTGTCAGCCGTGGCACCGGGGTCCAGCTTCATGACCCCCGTGCTGCTGGCGGCGGCTTCGACGCCTGACAGGGCGAGGATCATGCCGACAAACGCCACCCAATTGGGGAGCAGCCCCCCTGTCGGCATGCGCGCCTGGAACTGGCCCAGGTGCGGCAAGCCGGCGCAAATAAGGACGATCACGACGGCAAGGACCGGCATCGCAAGCCAGATGGCGATGCTGCCAGTGTGTTTGGGGCCGAAGAAATTCATGGCGCCAATGAGGAAGATGGCGGTGATGGCCCATTTCTTGGCCGCGATCTGGTCGAAGCCCAGATAGTGGAAAGCGTCCAGGCAGCTTAGGGAGGCGGTGACGATGAAATCCGCCAGCAGCAACAGCCCTCCGACCACCGCGAGCCGGCGGGAGTGTAATCCGGCGGCGGTATAAACCCCGCCGCCGGTCGCAAAACAGCGGCACACCCAGATGTAGTTGATGCCGACGATTCCCGTGACGAGGCAGACGGCCAGCAAGTGGGGCAGCGCCGCAAACCCCACCACGGCAACCGCCAGGCCGATAACGTAGGCTTTGCTCGTGCCCCAATCCCCGTAGAGCAGCGCCCCCGCTCGCACCCAGCCCACATTGCGCGGGCGGCCAATGGTACTGATTTCCATGCTGCGGGTCTAAAGCCTGCCTAAACCGAAACTCATCGGTGGTTTGCATACCAGTGCCGCTTCCGCGTGGCAAGCCTGCTTTGGACGGGTTGCCCCGGATACCCGGCTTCCTGGCCAATGTGAGTTCAAGGCCGGCAGCGCTCGACAATCGCTCTTTACTTCCCAATCCAGTTCTGCTAGATGGTAGCAAACCGCATTGACGGGGGCATGATCCCTGCTTCATAGCTGACACCGTAATAAGTGAGCGCAAGAAAAGAGACAATCAAAGTGCTGGTGGCCGACGACCATCCAGTGGTCCGCAAGGGTTTGCAGTCCTGCCTGTCCCGCGCCGGGCGCATCCGCCTCGTGGGCGAGGCTGCGGACGGCGACGAAGCCCTGCGCAAGGCGCGCGAGCTCAAGCCGGATGTCGTATTAATGGACATCTCCATGCCGGGCATGAACGGCCTGACGGTTACGGAAATGCTGCGCAAGGAATTGCCGGACATGAAGGTGCTGGTGCTCTCGGTGCAGCGAAACAAGGACTCGATCTTCCGCGTCATCCAGGCCGGCGCGCACGGGTATGTCTCGAAGGAAGCGCCTTCCGAAGAGGTCATCCGGGCCATTGAATCCGTGCACGGGGGGGAACCCTTCTTCAGCGAGGAGATTGCGCGCGCGGCGCTCAACGAATTCATCAACAGCGGCGGCAAGAAGGAGCCCTTCTCCCAGCTCACCAGCCGGGAACGCGAGGTCCTGGTCCTGATCGCCGAAGGCCAGAGCAACAAGGAAATCGCCGACCGGCTCAACATTGGGGTCCGGACTATCGAGACGCACCGGGAACGAATCATGCGCCGGCTCAATATTCACTCAGTGGCCGGCCTGACCAAGTACGCCATCGCCAACGGCCTGGTCACGCTCGAGATCGGCCCCAAACCCTAGCGGTTGCGCGGGCTCCCGGATTGTTCAGCCTCCGGCTCCGCGGCCTGAGAACAACCTCCGGCGAGCACCTATTGCAGTAGTAGCTGTTGCCCTGTGCCTGCGTCCCGGTGCGACACCCTCCCCGCCCCGGATTAACCCGCGTGCGCAATCGAAGCGAGCCCGGCTGGTCGCCGCCTTCCGCTTGCTCCGGCGCTTACGCTTTGGCACATTGACCCAAGATGCGTGAGCGGCTTCGGGCGTGGGCAGAGACCCTTGAGACTTTCTTCGTGGAAGTCATTGTCGAGGAGCGGCGTGGCGCGCGGGCGGACTTTGTGCGCGCGCTGCTTTACGCCTGCTCCAAGCTCTTCCAGACCGCCATCAAGACCCGCCGTTTCCTCTACAATGTCCGCATCCTGCGCGACTCGACGCTCGGCGTGCAGGTTATTGCCGTCGGCAACCTGACCGTCGGCGGAACCGGCAAGACGCCCGTGGTCGAGAAGTTCGCGCGCGAGCTCCGCGACCAGGGGCGCAATGTGGCCATCCTCTCGCGCGGCTACCGCTCCAAGCCCGCCCCGGTCCACCAATGGCTGCTCAACAAGCTGCTGCTCCGGGATGACACCACGCCGCCCCGCGTCGTTTCGGACGGCAAATCCCTGTTGCTGGATTCCGAAATGGCGGGCGACGAGCCGTACATGCTCGCCTCCAATCTCAAAGATGTGGTCGTGCTGGTGGACAAAGACCGCGTCAAGAGCGGCCGCTATGCCATCGAGAAGTTCGGCTGCGACACGCTGCTGCTCGACGACGGATTCCAATACTGGAAACTCCGCGGCCGGCGGCTGGACATCGTCCTGGTTGACCGCCAGCAGCCCTTCGGCACCGAGCAACTGCTGCCGCGCGGCACCCTGCGCGAGCCGCCGTCCCACCTCGCCCGCGCCAGCACGATCTTCATTACCAAGAGCGACGGCAACACCACCGAGTTGCGCCGGCGCATTGCCGAGTTCAATCCTTCCGCCGGCATCATCGAGTGCATTCATCACCCGCTTTACCTGGAAGACGTGTTCACCAGCCAGCGCCTGCCGCTTGAATCATTGAAAGGGCGCAAGGTTGCGTCGCTCAGCGGAATCGCGCAGCCCGAGAGCTTCGAGGAGAGCCTCGTCCACCTGGGAGCGGAGCTGGTCTATTCCAAGCGGTTTGCCGACCACCACCGCTTCACGCAGCAGGAAATCCTCAACACCATCAACCGCAGCAAGAAGCGGCAGGCCGAGATGATTGTCACCACGCAGAAGGACGCGGTGCGCTTTCCGAAGATTGACCGGCGCGACCTGCCGATCCGCTTTATGCGCGTCGAGATCAAGATTCTCCGCGGGGCGGATGACTTTCAGGACTGCGTGCGCAAGATCTGCTTCCGCTAGCAATGGAATCTCTCCTTTATGGCCTGGCGCGCGCCCTGGTCGCTTGCCTGCAGGCGTTGCCGCTGACCGCGGTGGCGCGGCTCGGGCGTTTCTGCGGCGGGCTGGCCTACTGGCTGGATGGGCGCCATCGGCGAGTCACGCTGCTCAACCTCACGATGTGTTTCGGAGCGGAGAAATCGCCCGCCGAAATCCGCTCGCTGGCGCGCGAGCACTTCCGGCGCCTCGGCGAGAACTACGCCTGCGCGGTCAAGACCGCCGCCATGAGCCTGGAGGAACTGCGGCCGCATGTGGAGTTTGTGGGCAACCCCCGCCTCCTTTCGCCGCGCGGCGACGGCCCGCCCGAGGGTGTCGTGGGCGCCATCGGCCACTTCGGAAACTTCGAGCTTTACGCCCGCGTCGGCCAGTTTGCGGCCGCTTACCAATGCGCCACGACCTACCGCGGGTTCCGCCCCCCCTCGCTCAACCGATTGCTCCAGTCCCTGCGCGAGCGTTCGGGCTGCCGTTTCTTCGAGCGCCGGTTCGAAGCCCCCGCGCTCAAGGCATTCATGAATCAGCCGGGCGTCATGCTGGGCCTCTTGTCCGACCAATCCAGCGGCGCGCTGCGCGGGCCGTTCCTCGGGCACGACTGCCAAACCTCGGCGGCGCCCGCCATCTTCGCTCTGCGCTACCGCTGCGCCCTGATCACCGCCATCTGCTACCGCGTCGGCCTGGCTCGCTGGCGCATCGAACTGGGCGAGGATATCCCCACGCGCGAAGACGGACGGCCCCGTTCCACGGCCGCCATCATGGGCGACGTGAACCGCGCCTTCGAGGCCGCCATTCTCCGCGACCCGCCCAACTGGTTCTGGGTGCACCGCCGCTGGAAACCCCCGCGCCCTACCAAGCAGAGCACCGGCGTCAGCCGAGCGCAACCCGCCGGGGCGGTGTCGCCCGCCGCCACGCCCGGCGATGCCGCCTAGCCGAGGAGAAGCATGCCTCTGTCAGGTCATCCTTCCTCCGGCGCCGGCGCCCCCGAACGCGTTCTCATCCGCGGCGTCAATTGGCTCGGCGACGCGGTGATGACCACGCCCGCGTTGCAGCGCCTCCGCGAAGCGCTGCCCAAAGCGCGCCTCACCCTCCTCACGCAGGAAAAGCTCGCCAGCCTCTGGCAGAACCATCCGAGCCTCGATGACCTGCTGGTCTTCTCCGCCGGTGAGAGCCCGTGGTCGGTGGCCCGCCAGTTGCGCGCGGGGGCTTTTCAATCCGCCCTGCTCCTGCCCAATTCACCGCGCGCGGCCCTCGAAGTGTGGCTGGCGCCCGTCCCCCAGCGCATCGGATACGATCGGCCCTGGCGGAACTGGCTGCTGACGCGGCCGCTTGCCCCGCGTCCCGGCCAGGTGCGCATGCCGAAGCGTTCGGCCAGTGAAGTAAAGCGCCTGGTCCGCCAATCCCTCGACTGCCCGCGGGCCGCCCACGCCCCACCCCCGCACCGCACTCCCCATCAGGTTCACGATTACCTCCACCTGGCGGCTGCGTTGGGCGCTAACCCCGAGCCCCTCCCGCCGAGGCTGGAAATCACCGCCGCCGAAATGCGGCAGGCGGAAGAGGTATTTCTGGCGGAGTGGCGAAACAAGGCGCGCGGTTCCGCGTCTGGGGCTCCCTGGCTGTTCCTGGGGCTGAACCCCGGCGCAGAATACGGCCCCGCCAAGCGCTGGCCCGCGGAAAGCTTCGCCGCCGCCGTGCGCGCCGTCTCGCGCCAGATCGGCAACTGCCTCTGGCTCACGTTCGGCGGCTCGCGCGATTGGCAGGTCTGCGAACAAATTGCCCGGCTCGCCGGCGGCAACATGCTCAACCTGGCGGGCAAGACTTCCCTGCGCCAGCTCATGGCGCTGCTCAAGCTCTGCCGCGTTGTGCTGACCAATGACAGCGGCCCGATGCATGTCGCCGCCGCTCTCGGCACGCCCGTCGTCGTCCCCTTCGGCAGCACATCGCCCGAGCTGACCGGCCCCGGCCTGCCGGGCGACTCCCGCCATCGGCTGCTCACGTCCGCCGCCCCGTGCTCCCCGTGCTTCCGTCGCACCTGCCCGATTGACTTCCGTTGCATGACCGGCATCTCCACCGACCGCGTCACGCAAGCCATTCTGCAGGTTCTCGCGTTGCAGTAGGCCGGGTACGCCCTTCGCGCTTCGGCCTTCCAACCGCCGCCCGGCCGCCCCTTGCGCCCCGCCTCGCTTTACCGGATACTTTGCTTATGCCGTTGAACGTTACCCAGCTCGCCGACTGCCTCATGGCCTCCTATGCCAGCATAGGCGGCATCAACCACCTGGACGGCAAGAACCTGCCTTCCAAGCGCGCCATTGCGCTCATCACCGCCGACCTGCTCCGGCTCCTCTTTCCGGGCTTCTTCGACGAAAAGCTTGTGCATTCCTCGGAACTCAGAGCGAAGACCTCGCCGCTGGTCGAAGCCGTCCTTCGCAGCCTCGAAACCGAAGTCGCCAAGAGCCTCGAATACAACCCCCCGCCCGATCTGCCTAGAAAGGGCCTGCGCCCGGTTGCGCGCACCGTAACCCTCGAATTCCTCGCCAGCCTGCCCCGCATCCGCGAATTGCTCCATACCGACACCGAAGCCGCCTACAACGGCGACCCCGCAGCCCTCAGCAAAGAGGAAGTGATCGTCGCCTACCCCTGCATCGAGGCCATCGCCGTGCAGCGCCTGGCGCATGAGTTGTACCTGAAGAGTATCCCCCTCATTCCCCGCATCATGACCGAATGGGCTCACACGCGCACCGGCATGGATTTGCACCCGGGCGCTCAGATCGGCTCCCATTTCTTCGTGGACCACTGCACCGGCACCGTGGTTGGGGAAACCACCAGCATCGGCAGCCACGTCAAAATGTATCAGGGCGTTGGCCTGGTGGCGAAGTCGCTGGCTTTGGGACAGCAATTGCGCGGGCAGAAACGCCATCCCACGATAAGAGACCGCGTAACCATTTATGCCGGCGCGACCATCATGGGCGGAGATACGGTCGTGGGCGAAGGCAGCACCATCGGCGCCAACGTGTTCCTGACCACCAGCGTGCCGCCGCACTCCCTCGTGATTCAGGAGGCGGCCAACGTCAAGGTGATGAAGAAGGA
>CAZHEW010000016.1:0-1618 GCA_964531815.1 uncultured Verrucomicrobiota bacterium | reverse complement strand
CCCCCGTTGAACGTCCAGTAATGGTCTCCGAGGCTCACTTCACTCATAATCGAGGGATCAAAGGGAATGGCCCCGAGTGCCTCATCTGCCATGCTCAGGACATCCAAGACGCCGGCCTTGCCGTCCGGCGGATCGCAGTAATACGACCAGTGATACGCATACCGCGGCACATAGCCGCTGAATGTATAGGTGTAATAGTCCGTAAAGCCCCACCACCAATATGGTCTGCCCACGGTCAGGTTGTATCGAGCCGCGTAGGGACTGATGCCCGGTGCGATTATAGGATTATACCAACCATAGTAAGGGGCCCAGTTGTACCCACCATAGTAATAGGGGTAAGAGCCGTACCAATAGCCGGTAGGCACGGTTACGGAGACTGTGGTGTATTGCCAATACCAATAGCCGTCAGGCCCCCACCAGTTGCCAAACCACGGCCCAGCGCTTACTTGGGCGGTCACCCCAAGCAATGATGCCAATATCAACGGATATAGAAGTTTCCTCATAATCTCTTCCTTTGGTTCTTACGGGGCGCGCTTGCTCGTGTAATAGGTGCCCCGCTGGTTTATGCTGTCGTATGTCAATCGGCGACAGGATACGCTTTCCCCTCGCCCCAACGAGATTGCCCGGCGCGCCGCAGCCTGTTGCCACGCGCGGCCAAGGTCACTCACTTGACATTTCATAGTGCCCTTTATCTCACCAAGGCCGGATTCCGAAAAGTCGCCTGTTAAGCTGTCAGCTAATCAGGCGACAGGGCGGGAGAGAGGGAAAACCGCAGCTAGTTCTGGCGCGCGGTGACCAACGCCAGGCATTGCGAGGTGATGCGCAGCACCAGGCCGGTGCGGGTGGCAACACCCAGCTTGCGGTGGAGCCGGCCAAAATGAGTGTGGATCGTGTGCGGCGAGATGCCGAGGTCCTCGGCAATGGCAAACTCGGTCTTGTCGTCGAAGACGCCGCGCACGATTTGCAGTTCACGGGCGGACAAGCCGAGCGAGCGAGCGACTTTCCCCCAGGCTTGCCGAGTCAGCATCGCGGAACCCAGTGATGACTTATCAACCCGCGCAGCTCCTGGCCGTCTCGCGGCGGCACGCTCCATTTGAGCCGCTGGAGGCGGCACTGCGTGTCCTGTCACTCGCGAGGAGCCAGCCCCGCTCATCCAGGCCTCTAACCGCCGTGATGCTCTCCGGGTCTTATTCATGCATAACCGGTCCCCGGCACCGATGCCTGAGACCTGTCTCCCGCATCGCCTCAAATACAGCGCCTTCCGCAACGCTGTTGCTTTCGGGGAAACAATTAACCCTGCGTGGTATCCAATCACAACCGGACTATGCTGTCAACAACAGAAATAAGAATAATCTGGCCTGCTTCGTCGCCAGCGGAATCGTGTGACACCGGCCAGATCAGGACACATCCCTTCCCCAACGCAGTCGGCCCCGATCGGGGGCTGAGCATTACCCACATCTTTAGTCACTGTCGCAAGCCAATCCCTCCGGGATTCACGGGTTTTCTGTCTCGAGTTGTGGGTCATGCTGAGGTCGGGGGAGAAAGCCAGGCGCGCAGGTTGCGCGCTCAGCACGGGCGGGCGCGCAAGAAACCAAATCCCTGTCAGTCGTTAGAACCG
>CAZHEW010000015.1:10420-19082 GCA_964531815.1 uncultured Verrucomicrobiota bacterium | reverse complement strand
AAGCCGCCGCGGCGTTCAGCTCAACGGCGACATTCGTCGTTCCGCCCAGCAGTAGCGTGCCATTTGTTGGCGACACCGTCACCCATTCTTGCGTGCACGTGCAACTCCAATCGAGGTTGGAAGTCCCTATGTTCAGCAGGGTATACAACTTGTTCGACGGGTTGAATGGTCCGCCCGGATAACCCGAAGCTATCAAGCCATCCATGGGAGTGATTTGCAGTGGATCTGGCATCCCAAAGTTGACAATCCGCACGATATCCTCAGGTGCCATCCCCGCCACTGCGTCCTGCCCCCATACCGTCAGTACCGGCCCCTTGGCCAGTGCTGTCGCCCGGTCTGGATTCTGCGCTCCGAAGTGCATCACAATGCGCGTCTCCCCGGGCGGCACCGTCACTGAATACTGGTAGCCCAAATAGCCGGCACTGTAGGAGACGAGCGACGGACGGATGACCCCATGGTCATTGGCAATCACGTGCAGCACAGTTGGATCGCCAGAACCATCGGTGTCATCCGTCACAATCCAGTTGTCGTTGGTGCCAAACACCGTGTCACCGCTGGAGGTGCCCACCAGAACGGTGCTGGAGTCAGAACCCAGGTTCGAGTCGAGCCTTACGGTGGTCGTTATGGGGCTTCCGCCCGGGTTGTGCAACACTTCCAGGAAGCGCGCGTAGGCAAAATTGGTCGGCACGTAGATCCGACGGCTTATTTCCAAGCCACTTAGGCCTGCTGGACCAATCACCACTTCCCGTCCACCGAGCAAGAGGGCGTTTGTGAAACTCGGGAAGTTCAGGAGGACGTGCCCGCTGTCGTAGGCGTCGCTGGTGCCATTAAGAATATTGCCATTCTGCTGGATGTCCCACAGGTAAGGGTAGCCGTCGTAAAGGTTGGTAGGAAGCGAGACGATTATGGCCTCGTCATCAATGATGGTCCCGACGCCGACCCCATCCGCCAGTTCGGCATTGGCGGGATCCGAAAGTGCAATCGTGAACGTTTCCGGTCCCTCACTCACCGTGTCGCCGAGAACCGCCACAAGCACATTGGTAGCAGTCTGGCCGGGGACAAAGGTCAGCGTCCCGTTCGTCGCGACATAATCCGTGCCAGCCTGCGCCGTCCCATTCGCGGTGGCAAAGGCTACAGTGACTGTCAGAGGTGACACGGGTGAGAGCTGCACTGCGAATACCATGTCCGTGGTGCCGCTGTTGCCTTCCACAATGCTGGCGTCGGCGATGCTCAACGAGGGCATCTGCACTGTGGTCACCGCAATAGCAGTGTTGTTCCCGGCATAAGTATCCGCCTCAGCCCGCCCGACGGCGACCACGTTGGTGATCTGTCCCGCAACGCCTGGCGTGGTGACGACGCTGATGATCGCCGTCGCGCCGCCGGCCAGGGTGCCCAACGCGCTTTCGAGCTGACTGCCCACCAGCACGCAACTGCCCTGTGACGCCGTGGCCGACACAAACGAAACCGACGCGGGCAGGAAATTCGTGGCGGTGACGCCGGTGGCCTCGGTCGGCCCGGAGTTGACCACCGTAATGGTATTGGTGAGATAACCGCCAACCACCACCGGGTCAGGCTCATCGAGGATGCTCACCCCCACGTCGTTGGCCAGCCACACATCGAAGTTCGTGCTGACGCCGCGATGGTCCGCGCTGTCGGTGGCCACCAGATACATGTTGGTGGCCGGCTGGAGCACCGTTATGTCACCGCTCCAGACACCACCGGCGAAATTGCCGGAGTTAGTGGGGGTAATAGCGACCGCCACCGAGTCCCTCACAGTGTACCGCAGATCGCAAAGGTAAAGCTGACTGCTGCCGGCAGTGAAGCCTGTGGGGAACGCGTCGGCTGCGATGTAGTAATAGCCATTCACGACGGTTCCATTTGGGAAGGTGTTGGGTCTGTCTGTGATGAAATAGTAGGACCCGCCACTACCCGTATAGAAACCGACGCGGTAGGTCGTACCGGCGGTCAAGGCCAGGGGACTGGCCAGCGGCGTCTCCGTCCACATCCCGGCTGAGCCGCTCACGTTCTGACTGGCGAGCAGAACCCCGGCATCGGTCCAGATTGAAACCTTCGTCCCCGAATACGAACGCACATGGGTCACCGTCAGATTCGCGTTGGGCGTGAAACCGAAGCCGAGCGTATAGGTGCCCGAGCCACTGCCGTCGTGAACAACATTTCCAAAAACATCATTCGTCGTCAGACCGCCGCCCATCTCACCGCTCAGGGCCACCGTGCCGATAAAGTTCGTTACCTTACCTCCGAATTCATCCTGGGCCGTAACGGTCACGAGGAATGGCTCACCCACTACTTGCGGCGAGGTGATCTCATCCCAAACAAAGTGATCCACCGTTTGGGTGCGCACGGTCAGTTGGACACTCCGCGCCTGGGTCACGCCGCTCATCAGATTACTGAACGTGACCGTCGTGGCATAGTTGCCAACGCTGAAGTTGTAGGCGTTGGTGTTGATCAGCACGGTGACGTTGGTGTTCGCACCGGGGGCGAGGCTGCCCGCGACTGAATCCACCGTGACCCACTCCGCGGGGCAACTGGCCGTCCAGTCGAGGGTGGACGTCCCGTTGTTGCCCAACGCGTAAACCTTGCTCGGCGAATAAACTGGCCCGCCCACATAACCGGTTGAGACCAGACCGCTGTCCGGCTGGACCACCAAGCTGTCTATCCGATCGCCCAGCACCACAATGTCATCTATGTTCCACCCCGGATACGTCACCGAACTGTCTGTGGTCCCCATGCCCCACCGCAGATACACCGTAGGCTGGTTGTCCGCCACCGCGGCCACGTTGGTGTACACCATATCGAGCCACGCCCCGTCGCAGAACGACGAGCCCGTGTGGTTCCACACCGTCACCCAACTCGTTCCGTTACTGCTGACCTGCACGCAGGCGTGATCGTAGGAGGCGCTCTCGATCCCCAGCCAGCGGTGGAAGCGCAGCTCGACGTTCCGATAGCCGGCACAGTTGATCGCCGGGGTCGTGAGGAAGTTCGTCGTGGTCATGCTGTTGGGGTAATCCCCGGCCAGGTTGTAGCCATAGACGTTGGTGCCCGTATACCCGCTGGTTGGATCGCCGCAACTGCTGCCGCCACCCAGTGGCACGCCAAAGGCCCACTGCTCCTGCGTCATCCAGCCGGGGTTCGTATCCAGATACTCTGCCCAGATAATGCCATCGTCGTCCCGGATGGTC
Source organism: uncultured Verrucomicrobiota bacterium (assembly GCA_964531815.1). Taxonomy (GTDB): domain Bacteria; phylum Verrucomicrobiota; class Verrucomicrobiia; order Limisphaerales; family UBA8199; genus UBA8199. Next base: position 15,882 of record CAZHEW010000015.1, on the reverse strand, counting down.
ACGGTGGCGGTCGAGGGAGTCGCCAGCGTAAATCCGCCCGTTGGGTTCAGCAGGTGGACGGAGAACGTTTCTTCTGGTTCACGGACCGCATCGTTGATAAGCGGAACACTAAAGCTGACGTTGGTAAAACCGTTGGTCAGCGTCAGGACTTCGTTGATAGCCACGTAGTCGGTCCCGGCGACAGCCGTGCCATTGCTGGTGACAACCGACACCGTCACCGTGCCCGTGGTCAATCCTTCACGCAACACGGAGATGACGACTTCCTGATTTGTCTCGGACACGGTGAAAGCGGCTGCATCCAGGCGCAGCGTGTTCGGCCGCACCGTCAAGTGAACCGCCCGGGGGGGCTGGGTCGCGCCGCTCATCAGGTTGCTGAAGGTCACGGCGGCTGCGTAAACACCGCTGCCAAGACCCTGGGCGTTGGTGTTGATCAGCACGGTGACGTTGGTTTCGCCGCCAGGGGCCAGGCTGCCGGCGGGCGGATCTACGGTGACCCACGTCTGATTGCACGTGGCACTCCAGTCAATTGCAGCGGCGCCTCGGTTGGTCAACGTGTACACCATGCTGCTAGGAGAAAACACGCCACCCTCATAACCGGTGGAATCGAACGCCACATCCGGCACGACAAGCAGGTCATCGGGCAGGATGGTCATGCTCACCGGCACCGTCACGCTGGGAGTTTCGGCGTCGTTACAGGAGATGACAATCTGACCGGAATAAGTGCCGGCGGCCAGTTCGCCCGCTTGGAAGTTGACGGTGACGATCACCGCCGAGCCCGGGACGAGATTGGTCCCGCCACTGGGCGTGAGGGTGATCCAGGCGGCCCCGACGGTGGATAGCGCACGGGCCAGATTGAGCCGGCCGCCCGACACACACAGGTCCGGCACAGTCGGGTCCACCGTGGACAACAGCGCCTCTCTGATCTGCGGGACGTCGAGCATCGGGTTGGCCGAGAGCAACAGGGCGCAGGCGCCCGAAACGTGCGGAGCAGCCATTGAGGTGCCACTCATCAACTGGTAGCCGCCCCCGGGCGCACAACTGAGAATGCTGCTGCCCGGCGCGGCCAGGTCAACCGAAACCAAGCCATAGCAGGAGGTGGACGAACGCACGTCGTTATGATCGGTGTTCATGACGGCGACGATGTTGGCCGATTCGTAGCTTGAGGGATAATGGGGCGTGCTGTCGTTGTTGGAGCCGCTGTTGCCCGCCGCCGCCACAAACACGCTGCCGGCGGCCCCGGCCGCATCAATGGCGTCCTTCAAGGCCTGGGAGTAGGCGCCACCGCCCCAGGAATTGTTCATCACCCGCGCCCCCATCAGCGTGGCGTATTGGACGCAAGAGATGGCATTGGCGGTATCGCCGTAACCGCTGGCGTCGAGGAACTTCACCCCCATGATCCGCGTCTGCCAGCAGACGCCGACGACACCGGTACCGTTGTTGCCCTCAGCGCCGATAGTGCCGGAGCAGTGCGTGCCATGGTCGTTGTCGTCCATGGGGTCGCCGTCGTTGTTGACGAAGTCGTAGCCGTGGACATCGTCCACATAGCCATTACCATCGTCGTCAATGGCGTTGCCAGGGATCTCGCCCGGGTTGGTCCAGATATTGTTCGTGAGGTCGGGGTGCGTGTGGTCTACGCCAGTGTCAATTACCGCCACGATGACCTGCCGGCTGCCAGTGTTCAGGTCCCAAGCCTCGGGCGCGTCAATATCGGCGTCCGGGGTGCCGCCGGTTTGGCCAGTGTTATGCAGCCCCCACAGCTCGCTGAAGCGGGGATCGTTGGGCACCGTGGCGTCGGCTTTGACCCGGTAATCCGGCTCGGCGTAGAGGATTCCCGTGGCGCCGTTGTAGGTCTGCAAGGCCTGTTTGACGGTTTGCCCCTCCGCCAATTTCACCAGACAGAGCCCGGGCACAATCTTGTACTCGCGTATCATCTGTGCTCCGCCCAGTGTGTTGAGCATCTGCGCCCGGTCCGCCGGCTGCACCCCGGCAGCAAACCGCACGAGCATTTGGTCGGGAGTGAATTCCTTGTCGGCGGCCACTTTCGTAAAGTCGCGATCGGTTGGAGGCATTCCAACGCCGGGAGCGGCCAGACTGAGGATTGAACGCCCGGTCTCGGCCGCGGAGATGGTGAAGGTGAGGTTGGCATCAGCCGTGACTGCATTGCTGACGGTCAGCATCACATTTGTCGAGCCGCCCAGCACGTTGGTCACGGCTATGGAGAGCGGCGACACGAGGACCTGCGGGCTGGTAAAAACCGTCAAGCTCACGTTCCGCTGCTGCGACACGCTCGTGGTAAGATTGGTGAAGGTGATGGTATCGTGATATGCCCCTTCGGGCAGGGAGGCGGCCGCGGATGTGAAGGCGACTGTTACGCTGGCCGATTCCCCGGGGACGAGCGTGCCGCTGTCGGCTGAGACGCTTACCCAGGCTTGAGTGTGTATGGTGGCCCAGTTGACGGACACCGGTCCGGCGTTACTCAAGATGTAGCTGGCGGAGCTTGGGGTGAATTGGCCTCCGGGATGACCTTGAGACGCAAAGTCAGCGGCCGGCAGCACCTGAAGATAATCAAGAATGCCCTGCGCGGCGAGTTGCACCTCAACGCGGGGTTCGTCGGCGTCGTTATCTTCAATGATTACCTTAGCGTAGTTCGAGCTTGGCGCGGTAGGCTGACAGATCACGTCAAACGTCAGGGCTGCTTGAGGTGGTATGGTGTAAGGCAGCGTTGGCAGGTTCTCGATCCGGAACGGGCCGCACATCAGAGATTGAATGTGAATGTCGCCATCCAACGCTTGGTGTTTGCGGGCGGGCACTGGAGGCGCATCAAGCGGGGGCTCATTGACGCTGCCGCCAGCCAGAGGCTGCGCGTTCCAGGACTGCTGTTCGGAATCGACGGCCGCGATGCCGGTAACGGGGTCCGCTACGGTCACGTTGTCGAAGTAATGGATGGTTTCCGAACTGCTGCCACTATAGGCGAGCAGCCCGACACGTCCCTGGCCGGGAATGCTCGTGTCGGTGCCGCTCCAGGCCAAGCTGCCATTGAAGTAAACGCGCAGATCGCTGCCGTTGACGCTAAACAGGACCGTATTGGGGGTAGTGCCTTGGTTTAACAGCGCGGAGGTTGTCCAGGCTTGGAGGAAGGTAAACGTGCCCGACACAAACTTGCCTACCCAATAAGAACCAGCGCCGCTGATTCCGACGCAGTAGGCGCTCCCTGCCTTGGTGACATAGCTGAAGTCGTCGCTCGCTCGCATGGCGACACCCGCCATGGAACCCGCGTCACCCGTGCGTCGCGCGACCATCTGGGCGGACGAATTCTGCCAGCGCAGCCCGGTATAAATGGATTGCATGGAAACGGAGAGCACCCCCGACTGCGCGCGGTATTCGCCTGCCACCACGGACCAATATGCATCAGTGGTTTCCACCCAATCCTGCGCCAGCCCATCATCGAAGTTCTCGACGAAAGCGCCGAACGAGATGTCCGAGATCGCGAGCCCATGCGCTGGATCGGAATTGGTCACCGTGATGTGTTCGATCCGCGAGACCCCGACGATGACGTCCCCGAACGGCATTTGCAGGTCGTTAGTCGGCAGGATTGAATCCCATACCGCGATCTCGCCGGGGATGGCCAGTACCTGCAATGACAGGGCGCGCGCCTGCGGGAATCCGCTGGTAGTGTTGGAGAAGGTCGCCGTGCCGCTGTAAAGGCCGGGAGCCAGCGAGTTGGCCACGGCATTGATCGAGACAGTGACGTTGTTGCTGGCACCCGGCGCGAGCGAACCACTCGCCGAGGACAGGGTGATCCAGGGCTGCGTGGCGGTGGCGGACCAATCCAGGGAATTGGTGCCCGCGTTGCTCAAGGTGTATGTTGTGTTTGGTGGCGTGAAGGGCCCGCCCTGGTAGCCTTGCGACGCGAGGCCCGCGTTGGGAGTCACCACCAGGTCATCGGGCGGCGCGCAGGCCCCATAACCGCTGAGATTGCTTTCCTCGAAACCGGACGGCACTCCCAGTCCCGCGGACAATCCGGCTAGACCGTCAGTGATGCCCACGTTGAGATAGGTGATGCGAATCCGGCCATCATAAAACAGCTCGATCTGGAAACTGACCGTCAGGGCCGAACCTAATTCCGGCACGTTGTCGAATGTGACCGCGACCCGGTCGGTGGTCTGTTTCCAGGAAACCGTGCCGCCGCTGCTCGGGTCCAGGTCGTCGAAACAACCCGAGACGCGGGGCAGGGTGAAATGGGTGGCGAATGACTCGCTGTACGAAGTGTTACCGGAGTTCATGGTGAGGTAGCCATTGCTCCCGATGAAGAAGACGTTGGTGCGCCGGGTGTAGATGGCCACGGTGTTCGTTCCGGTCAACGTGACCTGAGTGTAGGAATCGTCACTCAGCGTGACGGTGGTGCCGCCCGCGGGATCGGTCGGAAAATTGGTCGCCACCTCGCGGCACGGTGCATAGAAATTCACGCTGCCGTTTGGCGTGAAAGTGAAGCTCTGATAGTCCAGGTCGTTGTCCCCCGCGAACAGTTCCGTGAAGTAGTCCAGTTGTCCCGCGCGCAGAGTGTAAGTCCGGCTCTGGGCCGCACCGCTGACTTGGTTCGTGAACCAGACGGTGGCCGTGTAGATGCCTAAGGGCAGGGCGCTGGCGGTGCCATTCAGGCTGGCCGTTACCGAGGCCGCCGCACCGCCGGGCGTCAGCGTGCCGTTCGTTGGCGAAACGTCCAGCCAGGCCGAGGTGTTGGCCAGCACCCAGGTGAGCACGTTCGTGCCCGCATTGGTCAGCGTCAGGGTCTGCGAGGTGACGTCGAATGGACCACCCACCGGCCCGCGACTCGTGAAGCCCTCAGTCGGCGTGATGCTAAGATCGTCGGGGATGTCAAAAGCCTCGTGGACTCCCGACGAGGTGCTGCTGGAGGGTGAGGTCGCGCTGTAGCCAAGCCCACGCTTGGCAAACGCCGCCCACAGTTCGGGGAGGTTGGCCCCGCCATTATCCACCTGGTCGGCTTGGAGAATGCCGTCACGCGCCTGGACGAAATTCGGGTTGGCCGGCGACAGGCTCATGCCGTCGGTCACCAGTTGCAGGATGAGCTGGTTGCCGACGGCGTGACCGTACTTGGCGATCAAATTGGCCCGCGCTTCCCACAGGGTAACGCACCAGACCTCGCCCGCATTGTGGACCTCAGCGGCATCGCTGGTGGTGCAAGCGCCGTAGTATGGAGCGCCGGAAGAGCAGTAATCGGCTTGCGCCGGGTCAATGTCCTTGAATGTGAGCGGATTCTTCGCCATATCCGTCGAGTAGGGATACCGGCGAATGCCATAGTAGTAGTTCTGCGTGAAGCCCGAACTGAGAAGATAGCTCACGTAGCCGCCACTGGCATAACAGCCATCCACATTGTCTGCCGCCTCGCTGAGCAAGGCCATAGGATAGAAGTCCGACCATCCTTCGCCCATCTGCCTGGATTG
>CAZHEW010000015.1:3477-10320 GCA_964531815.1 uncultured Verrucomicrobiota bacterium | reverse complement strand
TGAGCAAGGCCATAGGATAGAAGTCCGACCATCCTTCGCCCATCTGCCTGGATTGCGTCGCGCTCAGTCCCACCCCGCCGCCCACGCGACGATTGCTCAATCCGTGTGTGTATTCGTGCAAAACCACCTCGCCGTCGAAATCGCCGTCGCGCCGCGGGTACGGTTGTGTGAAGATGAACATCTGCATGCGCGGCGCCGAGCCGTCGGGGGGCGTGGACATATTGGCGTTGTTGAAGCCGCTGCCGTCCTGTGCGTCAGCCTGCAACGCGTCGTAGCCCAGGCCGCCGCGCCCAAAGTTGTTGCTCTGGAAGTTGCCCGCCGCCTCCGTGAAACCCAGCTCGTAGAGTTTGTCGTGCATCCAGTTGCAGTAGTGGAACAACTGGACCACGGCGGCGGGACTGTAATTCGTCGGATCCTGGGTGGTTAAATCCATCTGGAAATCGAACACGCGGAAGGGCGATCCCGCCGGCCGCGGCAGGTCCGGCAAATCGTTGTCGTCCCGGTCAGTGTGGGCATCCACATTGTTGCCGAGGGTTTCGTTCGCGCCGTCGTCAATCCAGCCGTTGGGCGAGGCGTTGGTACTCAGCGCCGGCAGAGTGAGCAAAGTGCGCGAAACCACCGGTGGCTGGTTGGTCAATGGCGTCGAGTGTCCCGGAGAAAACGGTGAGGGGCTGTCGCTAGTGAACACATTGTAGGTGGCATCGCTGAGATACTCCGTCAGGCAGCGGCGCAGCAACACCTCCCCCGTCTGCACATCCACCAGGACCCGGAACATTTCCCCGCGTGTGCGGCTTGTCAGAATGACGTCCCAGCATAGCCGCAAGGAACCGGCATTCATTGGCAGCCACGTCAACCACGTGTCCACGTCACCCTTCAACCCCGGCGCCTGCAACTGCTGCCGTTGCTCAGCCCCCGTAGCCGCCGTTTTCTGCGCCACATCATCCTCCTCAACCGACTCGGCGACGCTGGCCGCCGCCAGCGCCACAGCGCGGCGCGCCGGGATGGCGGGCGCGGCTTCCAGGGCAGCACGCCCCGGAGTGCCGGCCTCAGCGGCCGCCATGAGATCCGGCAGGAAGCTGCTGCTCACGCTGATGAGTTCGCCGTTGCGCGTGGTGTGCGAGATCAGCGTCGAATCAAACACAATGATGTTGTCGAGTTGCTGCGCCCAAACGACAGTCTTCATCCCGTTGTGTGGCGAGAAGTAATCCCGTTTGATCCGCGCCCCCTCCAGCGCCTCCGCCCCATGACCGAACACATTCCGGTGTTCCCGAAGGAATGCCTTGGTCACGCGGTGCGGGTTCTGGACGGGGACCGCCGCCAGCACGGCTGGTGAGAGGCCCTTCCCGTCCGGCCCGGTCAGAAATCCGCTTGGCGAGCCAATCCACTTGGGAGCCCCGGTCACCCCATCGAAGTCTATGCGCGCGCCAGGCACGATGCCACGAACGCGTGCCGCAGCCGCCGCCTTCTCCGCCGGCACGGGCTTCCCGAATGTGGATTGAGGTTGCCGCTTGTCGAGATTCGGCAGCCGCTCGCGGACCGGTTGCTGGAAGGCCCAGCCCGTTCCGCCACCAACCAATAGACCTCCGAGGCACAGGAGCCCCGCCATCAACCGGCACATAGACTTCATGGTATGCTTCCTCTTGTTGTTGAGTTCGTAATCAATGCGATAATCCGTGTTACTGCCAAGAACCTGTTCCATACTTACTAATATCTTCTCAGCTTTAGAGATGTTTGTCTGTCAGGCAAAACCCGCTTTTTTTTGTAGGGCTTTCCCCTACAACACCGCCCCCGGGGCGGCTTTGGGCGTCAGGGCGGTTTCGATCTCGCGCTGGTGCGGCGCCAGATACTCCAGCGCAGCATAGAGATCGTCCTCATCAAACGCGCCCACCTGCAAGACCTCGCGCACCGCGTGGTCCTCGCTGGCTCGGGCCGCCGACAACCGACTGCCTTGATGCGCCAGCCGGGCGTAAATCAGGTAGAGCGCCAGTCGCTGGGTGCGCGTGGTCTCGCCGACTGCCCGGACGATCCCCAGTTCGCGGGCCACCGCGTGCAACCCGGCCAGCAGTCCGTAACAGGGCCCCACATGCAGGGTGGGTGCGGCAGCCACGGGCGTGGTCGAAGTGGGTAGCGCGGCGAGGGTAGTGCCCTGGCAGTAACCTTCGATGAGGGCTACCAGTTCGGCGGGCAGGCGCGAAAGGTTGGCCAGGGTCTCATGAACGACGACCGTCCTGAGCGGAGGCGCGCCAGCGGCAGGACGGCCGGGCGGACGTTTGGCCGGGACGCGTTTACCCTGGACCAAAAGGATGGATTGGTAAGGTTTGCCCTCGTGCTGGGTGCGATTGCGTTTGATGAACGTGCCGCCGCCAGAGTGGTGGAAGCTGGGGGAGGCAAGCACTGTTACAATACATTAGAGACAACACATAAAGCCGCATTCAACCTCTGTGGTTATTGCTCATTGCGCTCAATGACTAGCCTCTTATGGGGGAAGATGAGCCTGAGCAAGCCCGGCAACGAGGTCACCTGATTTCGTACCAGAGCGTGCGATGCTCCGCGCCGATCGTGAAGCGCGAGGCGCTGCCGTCAACGCGGATGGGGACGGCGGTTTGGGGTTGGCCGCGGCCGTCCAGCGCCTGCACCTGCTTGACGCGGAACGGCAGCTTGACTTCAGCGGTGATGCCGTTGACGAGCGTCGGGCCGGTGCCCCACTTGTTGCCGACTGAGGTGCGCGCCTCGTTCCAGACCATGCCCTGGTTCTCGGCGGACCCGACCGCCGTCAGCAGAATCCGACCTGCCTTCTCCAGCGTCGCTCCGTCCAAGCTGGTGAAGACAACCGCGGCATAGTTGTGGTCGGCCGGGCCAAGCGAGAGCTGGATTCCCCCGAGGTCAAACGTCTGTCCGCCGACGAGGCCCCAGACCGCGCGCGAGTTGGGCGTGTTGATCAGCACATGCGCCCGACTGCGGTCGCGGGCATCCCACACCACCCGCCCGTCGGGGCTTCCGAGGCGCTTCTCGGCCGGCTCGTGCAACGCGGCAGGGGAGTGGGCCTTGGGATCAATGCCGATGCGACGGCCCAGGCCGAGCGTCGCCGGCACCATCTTGCGCAGCGTGCCGGCGGCCACATCGGACAGCGGCTGCAGATCGCCGCGGCGGTAGAGGTTGGCGCACGCGCTGAGCAGGGCGAGCTTCACGGGCTGGCCATTAAAGGAGAAGTAGCCGCGCATCCGCTCGGTATCCCACCCCTCCTGGCTGCTGTGATAGTCGAAGAAGAAGACGCCATCCCAATCCTGCAAAGCCGCCACCATCGCCGCGAAGGGCACTGTGCTGGCGGCATAATCATTCGGGTCCGGGATGTTCCACTCTGAGAGGGTGAAGGGCCGATCCAGCAGCCGCCACGGCGCGCGGCTCAGGAGGCTGTCGGCGCCCAGCGCCTGCTCCATCGGCGTGTTGCGAATAGTCCAATTCGCCGGGTCCCAGGGCCGGCCGGGGAAGTGGGGATGCTCCCAGTAGGCGTGGATGTCGGCGTAATCGCATGTCTCGGCCACGATCTCCGCGCCGTGATAGGTGATCTGGGAAGCCGTGATGGGCACGCGCACGCCGAGGTCCCGCTTAAGAAAGTCCTGCAGCTCGCGAATGAAATCCTTCTCCGTGTCCGCCATGAACTGGCGCGCATCCCGCCGCGCCGCTTCGCACCAGCCCGACTGCGGGATTTCCACGTTGGCCTGCTCGACGCTCTGCCCGTCGGGCACGACGATGAATTCACCGCCGCGCTGCAGGCTTACGGCGGCCAGAGAAAACGCCGTGGCGTTCCCGCCGAACTTGAAGCATATACGCACCTTGCCCGGAATTTCGGCGGCGCTGGAAAACACGCGCGTCACCAGCGCCCATTCGGGCCTGGCCTGCACCGTTTCCGCGAGCCCCACGTCGTCCCAATCGTTTGGGCCCTGCCGGGACACATCCACATAGACCGTGCGGGCGGCGTCGGCCTTGATCCAGAACGAGAGCGTGTAGGTGCGGGAAGGTTCAAGGCTCAGATCCGGCAGTTGGAGTTCCTGCCGGTGCAGCTCCGGCGCGGCCTTCAAGAGCTCGAGACGCAGTGCGGGGAGGCTCGGTTGGGGCCCGGCTTGGCCGAACACGGCCTTCACGGGGAAGTCTGTGCTCTGGTGCAGCCGCCAGCCGCCGAGGTTCTCTTGCCATTTCACGGGCTCCACGAGGCAGTGCCCCGGGGGTTCAAGCGTCGCGCCCCACCCCTTCTTCAAAGCATCGGTCGAGGAATAGCGCCGCGCCAGCCAGCGGTTCCACTGCCGCTTGAACTCGCCGCGATAGGGCTCCGGCAGCCGCGCGGCGAGGTCGGGCCCGAGCTTGCTGAAGGAATTCTCGTTGCTGAGTTCAACCAGGGCAATGCCGGGATCGGCCGCGCGCGGCAGGCCACGGTACTTGTTGGTGTGCAGCAGGTAATCGCGGCAGAAGTCTTTGAACAACGCCCGCATGCGGGGCTCGAAGTAGATCAGGTACTTGCTGTAACGCACCGCGTCGGGGAGGTCCTTAACGGCGAAGCCCTCGGCGGGCGTGAAGGTGCGTCCCACATGAAGATTCAGGTTGGCATAGATCCCATGCCGGTGAAGCTGATCGAGCAAGTAGTCCTGGCGATCCAGCATGTCCGGGTCCAGCGTCCGCCGCCCGCCGACGACCGGGCCCCAGACCCCGCTTGGCGAGACGCTGGTGTCATGGTGGTGCATCCGCACGCCATTGACGCCCAGCTTGGCCAGGTGCGCGGCCGCCGTTCCGGCGTCCTCGTGCGCGGGGAAATTGCCGCCGAAGCACAAGTTCACCCCCCAGATTTTCAGGCGGTTGGGCCCGGCGAAGAAGTGGCCGTCCTGGATGCGCACAAAGCCATCGGTGCCGGCAGCTTTGGGCGAAAGCCCCGAGAAGTCGGTTGACGATCTGGTGGCATCGTCACCCGGCACGACAAAGGGAAACCGCTCGGCGGCCGACGCGCTCCCGGCAAGGAGACCGGGTGCGCAGGCTGCCAGCAGCCAAACCAGGCGGATGGCGGGCAGACTCTTGCCGGACGTTATTCTCATGCGCCAAGGTTTCTACCATGCCGGAGGCCGGATCTCCAGATTCTTGCATCCAGCCCAGCTAACTCGCTCAATGCTCAATGCGGGCTGCTTCGGCCCGCCTCGTGTCGGCTGCTACGCCTGCTTGATTGCTTGAACCGTGGGCTGACTTGGGCGTAGGCTCGCGGTAGCCGGAAGCAATCAGAAGCCATGCGCACGATCCTTATTAGCCTGTTCGTGTCGGGAACCTTGCTGGCCCAGGTAACCGACCCCGCGGCCAACCAATTCCTGCCGGGCATTCCGGACGGCTATTACCTCCAGGAATATGACGACTGCGGCGTGGAAGGCCGGCAACCGCACGTGCTGATGAAGGATTGCTACCTGTGGACCTTCAATACCAGCGACACCGAAGCCGGGCTGAAGGAACGCTCGGCGGTGTTTAGTTACAAGGGCATCCAGGCGGTGTATGAGCGGCTTGATCCGGATGCCCTCTACGTGCTTGCGCTGACCTACGGCAGCGACCATGTCTATAAGCGCGTCCAAAGCCTCGAAGCCAATGGCGTGGTGCTGCACGGGCCGCACGCGTTGCCCAAGGCCAAGGCCACACGCGTTATCGTGCCCGTGCCGCAAACCATCACGCGCGACGGCAAGATGACGCTGTCCTGGAAGATACACGGCGAGGTGAACGCCACGGTGTCCATTATCGAGCTGTGGGTCAACAAACCGGCGAGGAGCGAGCTGCGGTTCGGGTCTATCACTGGCCTGCCGGGCGGTCTGCAAGGGCAGGTGCTGGACGCGGTCTATGATCCGTTGGTCGGCGCCCAGGTCAGGGTCTGGGCTGAAGGCAACACGAACACTCCCGTCACCACCACCGGTCCCGAGGGCATCTTCACCTTTGGCCGGAAGGAGATTGGGCCGTTTGCTGCCGCCGGCAGGTTTGTATTCACAGCCAAGCATAACGGCCAGACCGGCACCGGCGGTGTCAGCGCGACCAACCTGTTCTTTGAGCCGGTCCACTACCGCCCTCTCCCCGTCAAGACAGCGGGCTTGGACAAGAACTGCCTTCTCCTCGACGGCGTATGGGCGATCAATCCCACGCCGACCAACGTCCCGCGCGCTCAGTCGTTGCACAGCCCCGGCTGGGCGCCTTTCAAGGTCCCCGGCCAGTGGCTGCAGCAGGGTTTTGACGTGCCGCAGGACAAGCCGGTGGCAGTGGCACGGGAATTCTTCATTCCGAAAGTCTGGGCCGGCCATCGCATCATCCTGAGATTCGACGCCGTCCACGCCGGCACGCGCTACTGGCTCAACGGGCGGGAATTGGGCTGCAGCGAAAACCTGTTCACGCCAGTCGAGTGGGACATCACCGACGCAGCGCGGCCGGGCCAGACCAACCGCCTCGACCTGGAAATGAAGGTGGCCACCGTCTCAGACGCCTTGTCGTGCATGACGACTTACGCGTTCCACAACCTGGGCGGCATTGACCGGTCGGTGCGGGTGTTTGCGCTGCCGCCGACGCATGTGCGCGAGCTGCGCTTGGACGCGGGGCTTGATAGGGATTATCGAGATGGGGAGATCAAATTGCGCCTGGTGTTAGAGAACGCAACTGACTCGGGAGGGCGAGCGTCCACGCGAGCCCAAACATTTCGGGAGACGGGCAGAAGTCAGGGCTCGCGAGGACGCTCGCCCTCCCGGGGGCATGGGCGAACGTGGATGGGCGACTGGGCGTGGTGATAGCTGTCGGCTCGGGTCTGAGCTACCAACAGGCGCCCGGCTATGATCCGCACAC
>CAZHEW010000015.1:0-3467 GCA_964531815.1 uncultured Verrucomicrobiota bacterium | reverse complement strand
CTGACTCGGGAGGGCGAGCGTCCCCGCGAGCCCAAACATCTCCGGAGAATAGGGCTCGCGAGGACGCTCGCCCTCCCGAAACGCTGTCGCTCGTGCTCCGGCTACAGGACCCGGCGGGAAACGTGGTCAAACACTCGATGGCCGCTGCGCCCGTTGAACCTTTCACCGGCACAAAAGTCGTTGACCTCGTCACGCGCGTGGCCCAGCCATTACAGTGGAGCGCGGAGCAGCCGCATCTCTACCGCCTGACGCTGGAGCTGCGACGAGGAGCAACGACGCTGGAGCGCATCGAACGGAACATTGGGTTCCGCAACATCGAGGTCCGGGGACGGCAGGTCTATGTGAACGGCCGGCGCATGAAGCTGGCCGGCGCCTGCCACCACGAATTTGACCCGCTCACGGGCCGCGCTGGCACCGCGCGCCACGCCGAGACAGATGTCCGGTTGCTGAAGGAGGCGAACCTGAACTACATCCGCACGTCGCATTACCCGCCAAACGCCGAACTGCTCGACGCTGCCGACCGGTTGGGCATGTACGTGGAGGTCGAGGCGCCGTTCTGCTGGGTCGGCGGCGCGCTGGACAGCCCAACTAATCTCTTTGCTACGCTCACACCCACTTCGGCCATGGTGGATTATCACCACGGCCACCCGAGCGTGATCGTCTGGTCGCTCGCGAACGAGTCGCACTTCAACCTTCAGTTCCTCGCCTCCGCCCGGATGGTCAAGGAACTGGACCCCACCCGGCCCACCACCTTCAACCATGACTTTGCCAGCAGTCCGCTCGCAAGCGTTACTGACATCGCCAACATTCATTACCCGTCCATGCCCTACGACGACGTGCTCAAGGAGGATCCCCGCCCGCTGTTTCTGGGCGAATACTTCTTTCCCGTCTGCCACGAACAAACCGATGTCCGCATCAATCCCGGCCTGCGTGAGCTTTGGGGCCAGGGCAGCGCCGAGCCGGACTCCGCGTTCGGCCGGGAATGTGCACTGGCCTTTGACAAGCCGCCCCTCAAACCGGGCATCAAGCCCGGCGGCTGGAGCTACATCACGCACTCCGACCGCGTCGTCGGCGGTGCAATCTGGGCTTCTCATGACGACGCCTTCTTCTTCTCGGCCACCAACCACGCCGGCTACGCCTGGCATCACGGCTTCTGGGGGCTGATTGATTATTGGCGCCGGCCCAAACCCGAGTGGTGGCTCGCCCGGCACATCTTCAGCCCCGTCTGGCTGGAGGCTCGCCACGTGCCGTTTGCACCCGGGCAGAAGACCCTCCGCGTGCCGGTGGAGAACCGCTACGCCTTCACCGACTTCAGCGAACTGCAGTTCAACTGGAGCCTCAACCGGCATAAAGGCCGGCTCAATCCCCGCCTCGCGCCGGGCGCGAAGGGCGAGCTGGAAATCCCTCTGCCACCGAAAGCTGCCGAAGGCGACGGGCTCCATCTGCGGGTTACCTCAGCCTCGGGAACCGTCGTCAACGAATCTCTCATTCGCCTCGGCAGGGAAAGAGCCTCCGCACCCCCCACAGCCCCCTGCCCCGCCTCGGAAGCGCCGCGCTGGAGCGAGGACGGCAATAAGATTGTCATCCAAGGCGAGGACTTCACCGCCGTGTTCGATCGCGCGAAGGGAGACTTCGACCCTGCCGACCCGCGCCACACCTGCGCCGTGCGTTCGTTCCCCGCGCCTCACGTCACGCGTTATGACTTCGGCGACCTCAACGGGCCGAACTCGCCGCCCTACGCCGTGTTCCCGGAGGCCAAGTCCCGCCAGTTCGAGCGCGTCGAGGTGAAGGAACAGGGCGATGCGCTGAGGCTGACCGTCTATGACCGCTACGAGTACTTCGCCGGCTCCACCTCCTGGCTCATGGACAAGGATGGGCGAGGCGTGGTCACCTGCGACTACACGTATTCCGGCCAGCAGATGGACACACGCGAAGCGGGCATCCGCTTCCTGATCAACGCCACCTGTGACGAGCTGAAGTGGCGGCGCTGGTCTGAATGGGGCGTGTTCCCACAGGAGAGCATTAGCCGCACGGAAGGCACCGCCCGCGCGCACCGCGACAGAAAGTGGGGCGAGGCGCGCTGGAACGCGCGCCCCGCCTGGCCGTGGTCGTTGGACGAGACGGAGCTGGGCACTGCCGACTTCCGCTCTATCAAGTACAACATTTACGAAGCGGCACTGCGGTCGCCCGACGGTGCGGGGCTCAGTTTGCACGCCAACGCCGATGTCCATTTCCGCGCCGCCTTGGCCCCGGGCGGCGTGGCGGCGCACCTGCTCTGGCACTGCCCGCTGGGACAGGTCCCGCTCAAGCCCAACGATCGTCTCCAAGGCGAGTTTGTAGTGGAGCTGCATCCCCGCCATTGATGCCGCGACAGTTACTGTGTGACGATTTATCTTGCGGCCAGTCAAATGGGAGTGTTATGAAGACTCGCATGGACAAGGCGAACAACGGCAGCATCAGTGCGCAGCGAGGTGCCGTGGAGCAAGTATCGTTTCCTTCTATCTCGAGTTCCCGCGGCGATCCGCCGCCGCAGCGGGCGGCTTTTACCTTGCCCGAATTGCTCACCATTGTCGGCGTCGTCGCCCTGCTGGCGCTGTGGTGGCTGCCCGCGCACGCCACCTTGGGCCGCAAGGCCGGGCTGCTGGAGTGCAAGAACAACCTGAGGCAGGCGGGGTGGGCGATTGACATGTATACGCGGGATCATCAGGACTATCTGCCCGGGCCAATTTGGTCGGGGGTTTTCTATTACTACGGGCCTGGTGATTCAGGTTCACTGGCCTATTACCTGAGGTCGTATTTTGGGCTGCCGCCTCCCGGTTTGTTTTATCAAGACGTGGAGGCGCTCAAGTGCCCGGCGTCGGTTCAGGCGCAGCCGCAGCGGGCTCCGTCGCCGCCGCTCATGATGCCGATCTGCTTTATCTCCTGCACTCGGATTACCAACAGCCCAGGCCCAGTGCCGGGCGACGTTGTCACCTACCCGTTCGGCCGGCCCAACAGCCCCTACTACCCGACCGTGAAGATTGGGCGAATCAGGCGGCCTTCCGAGCAGTGGTCAATGATGGATGTTGAGCAGCAGCTTCTGAACTATCTCGGAATGACTGGCAGCACTTACTACAATTACCTCCCAACACTGCCCGTCCACAACAACCGGCCGGGGGGTCTAACGGCTCCTGTCTTGCGTAATGCCCTCTACTTCGATGGCACGGTCAGAGGGGTGTCGAGTACCTATTGATTGAGGCCGGCTTATGAAAGCAGAGTGCACGAGGAGTTGGAGTCGGGCAGCGACGGGCGCGTTGTTGATGTTTGGGACCGGAGTGTTCAGCCTGAGCAGCCTTGCAGCGACCGGGCCAGTGCTGGTGAGCCAGTGGCCCGGCGGCAACCGCGGTCTCATTGAGGCGGTGCAAGTAGTCAGCAACCGCGCGTATTGCGCGATCGGCGAGGGCGGGTTGGCGGTGCTGGACGTGAGC
>CAZHEW010000014.1:16285-19614 GCA_964531815.1 uncultured Verrucomicrobiota bacterium | reverse complement strand
AGAACCAGATGATCACCGTCTGCTTCATCGAGAACGTGGACGCGATGGGCGTGCACACGGGCGATTCCTATTGCGTGGCGCCGATGCTGACGATTGATCCCAAGCTCCAGGCCCGCCTGCAGGAGCTCTCTTACCGGATCGTCGAGTCTATCGGCGTGATTGGGGGCACCAACATCCAATTCGCGCACGATCCCAAGACCGACCGCGTGGTGGTCATTGAGATCAATCCTCGCACCTCGCGCTCCTCGGCGCTGGCTTCCAAAGCCACCGGCTTCCCCATCGCGCTCATCTCGGCCAAGCTGGCCGGCGGCCTCACGCTGGACGAAATCCCCTACTGGCGCGACGGCACGCTGGAGAAATACACGCCCTCGGGCGACTACGTGGTGGTGAAATTCCCGCGCTGGGCGTTCGAGAAATTCAAAGGCTCCGAGGACAAGCTGGGGACGCAAATGCGCTCGGTCGGCGAGGTGATGAGCATCGGCAAGACTTACAAGGAAGCTTTCCAAAAGGCGATTCGTTCCCTGGAAAACGGCCGCTACGGCCTGGGCTTCGCGCGGGATTATCATCGCAAGCCCCTCGAGGAACTCATGCTGCTGCTCAACGAGCCGAGCAGCGAGCGCCAGTGGATCATGTATGAGGCGTTGCGCAAGGGCGCGACGGCGGACGAGCTTTATCGCAAGACCCACATCAAACCGTGGTTCATCCAGCAGATGAAGGAGTTGGTGGACCTGGAAGAGCGGATTCTCAAGCACCAGGGCAAGCTCCCTCCCGACTCGCTCCTGATCCAGGCCAAGAAGGACGGCTTCGCCGATCGCTACCTGGCCAGGCTGCTCGGGCTTCCCGAGGCGCGCATCCGCGAACAGCGCAAGAAACTTGGGGTGACGGAGGCCTGGGACGCCCTGCCGGTCAGCGGAGTCGAAAAGTCCGCCTACTACTACTCGACCTACAACGCGCCGGACCGCGTGGCAACCACGCCCCGCAAGAAGGTCATGGTGCTGGGCGGCGGTCCCAACCGCATCGGCCAGGGCATCGAGTTCGATTACTGCTGCGTGCATGCCGCCTTCACGCTGCGGGACGCCGGCTACGAGACGATCATGGTCAACTGCAACCCGGAAACGGTTTCGACGGACTATGACACCTCGGACAAGCTCTACTTCGAGCCGTTGACCCTGGAAGACGTGCTCGCGATCTACGAAAAAGAGAAGCCGGAGGGAGTAATCGTCCAGTTCGGCGGCCAGACGCCGCTCAACCTGGCCAACGACCTGGCTGCCGCCGGCGTTAAAATTCTCGGCACCGTCCCCGACACGATTGACCTGGCGGAAGACCGCGACCGGTTCCGGCAGATGATGGACAAGATGGATATCCCGATGCCCAAGTCGGGCATGGCCAGCAGCTTCGACGAAGCCGCCTCCATCGCAAAGCAGATCGGCTACCCGGTCATGGTCCGTCCCTCCTTTGTGCTGGGCGGGCGCGGCATGGAAGTCGTCCACGACGAGGAGATGCTCAAGCATTACGTCGCCGCGGCAGTGGACGTCACGCCCGAACGGCCCATCCTGATTGACCGGTTCCTGGATAATGCCATCGAGGCCGAAGCCGACGCCCTGGCGGACGGCCAGGACGCGTTCATCCCGGCGGTCATGGAACACATCGAGCTGGCGGGCATTCATTCCGGGGATTCCGCGTGCGCCATCCCTCCGGTCACCCTGCCCAGGAAACACCTCAAGACCATCGAGGAATACACCTTGCGCATCAGCCGCGAGCTCAACGTGTGCGGGGTGATGAACATCCAATACGCGGTCTATCAGGACAAGGTCTATGTGCTCGAGGCTAATCCGCGCGCCTCGCGGACGGTGCCGCTTGTCTCGAAGGTCTGCAACATTCCAATGGCCGCCATCGCCACGCGCCTGATGCTGGGCCAGCGGTTGCACGACCTCGGGCTGCTCCACCGCCGCATTCCCCACACCGGCGTCAAAGAAGTGGTGCTCCCCTTTAATATGTTCCCGGAGGTTGACCCGTTGCTGGGGCCTGAAATGCGTTCCACGGGCGAAGTCCTCGGCATGGCGCCGACCTTCGACCTCGCCTACTTCAAGTCCCAGGAGGCCGCCGGCAGTCCGCTGCCGCTCAAAGGCACCGTCTTCATCTCCGTCACCGATAAGGACAAGCCGGTGATGCTGCAAACCGCCCGGCGCTTCGCCGAGTTGGGGTTCCGCATCAAGGCCACGGAAGGCACCTTCAAGTTCCTCCAAGAACACTCCATCCCCTGCGAGATCAGCTTCAAGATCAGCGAGCACTATCGGCCCAACATCGCCGATGAGATCAAGAGCAAGCAGATTGATTTGATCATTAACACCCCGAGAGGCAAAACCGGCGCCGCCGATGGCACCTCGATCCGCAAGGCCGCTATCAAGTATAAAGTCCCCTACGTGACCACGACCGCCGCCGCCAAGGCCGCGGTGGCCGGCATCGCCGCCGCCCGGACTGGCAAGGCTGGCGTCAAGTCGCTTCAGGGATATCACCAAGACATCAGCAGTTGAACTCCAAGATTGCCTCGGTTCCCGTGACGACGATTTTCCATCAAGCTGAGGCGGCGAGGCGCGCCGTGAGCCTTTCCTTCGCTCTCGCGAGAATCCCCGGCGCGTGCGCTCTCGCCGCCGGGATTGCTCTTGCCGCCTGCACCACGGGCCGCGCGCAGAGCCCGCCCCAGGCCGCCGCCCAGACCATGCCCGCCAGTGCCGCCCTGGCCATTACCCACGGGCCGTTCCTCCAGGCGCCGTCCGCAATGGGCATCACCATTTCCTGGGCGACCAGCCGCAAGTGCGTTTCCCGGGTCGAATACCGGCCCGAGTCCTCTTCGCAATGGCTCACCAACATCCCGTCACAGCATGGCCTGGTGGACGCCGATGTCACCGTCCACAATGTGGTGCTCACCGGTCTTGAGCCGGGAAGCGCCTTTCGCTACCGCGCCGTCTCGCGCGAGATTGTCGAATTCAAGCCCTACCAGGTTACTTACGGTGCGACCGTCACAAGCCCCGAGCACCGTTTTACCACCCTCGACCTACGCAAACCAACCACCGCTTTTGTTGTCCTGAACGACCGGCACGAAAAGACCGGCCCGCTAGCTGCCTCCCTGTCCTCGGTAGCCTGGACCAACGTGTGCCTGGCATTCCTCAACGGCGACATCGTCGGGTCGGTCAAAGACGAGCCGCAGCTATACAGGTGCGTGGTGGATCCCTGCGTTCAGGAGTTTGCGACCCGCATCCCGCTCGTCTATGTGCGGGGCAACCACGACACCCGCGGCAGCTTTGCGCGCCGGTTGCTGGATTACTTTC
>CAZHEW010000014.1:8040-16185 GCA_964531815.1 uncultured Verrucomicrobiota bacterium | reverse complement strand
ACGATCCCAAGTTCATCCGGCCTAAATGGCTGCACGACAATGTGGTGCCGCTCCTGAACCGCGGCAAGGTGGACCTACTGATCTGCGGCCACACGCACAAGTACGACATTCAGCCGGCCGGCCACGACGGGCTGGCCTTCCCCAGGATCACCGGCGGAACCGAGATGGTCATCCGCTGCGATGTGACCTCCGATCAGATTCGGATCACTGCCACCGACCTGTCAGGGCAGGCACTGCCCCAACCGCCGCCGGTCAGCAGGCGAAGCCGCTAAGACACACGGCGTGCATTTCGGCCCGGATTGCTTTAGCGGCCAGATAATCAGGCGCGCGGCGCGGGCGAAAGCAAGGCGTGCGTGGCTCGGGAAGATCCGGCGTTGCTCCAAGGTTTGGCCATCTGCGGCAAGTGCGGCCGGCTGATGAGCGTCCGTTACCATCGGCGCAAGAGGGGGTATGGTGAGATGCGGGACTTGGCATGACTTCGCGCGATCGAGGCGTGGATATTGGCATTGCACAGCATTGCCAAATCCTCCGCGGGTTGGGAGCCGCCTGGGAATCTGATTCAGCTTGTGCATGGGCGAGGATTGGTGCTTGCCTAAACAGTTGCCGCTGCCGCCGCCCTGCGGCAGAATGCTAGAGGATGTCTATCGCCAGGATGCCCAGATGGTCCCTGCGCCTGGAACAGGCCGAAGTCTCGCGCCTGGCATGGGCGTTTGCCCTCTCGCTGGTCCTCCACCTGGCGGTTTTCGCCAGTTACCAGACCGGCCAAAAGCACCATTTGTGGCAGAGGCTTCATTTGCCTGCCTGGCTGCAGCCGCCCAGGATACTCACTGAGCTCATCAAAAAGAAAGAAAGCCCCGCCCAGGCGCGGGCGCAGGATGCCCCCCTCATGTTCGTCCATGTCAGCCCCGCCCAGGCCACTGCCGAACCGCCGAAGGAAGCGAAGTTCTACTCAGACAAGAACGCGCGCGCGGCCAATCCGGAGGCGAATAAGATCACGGAAATCCCCAAGATCAGCGGCAGGCAGACCCAGGTTCCCAGGACAGAGGATATCCCGCGCCAGAAGTTCGTTCCCTTGCAGCCCTCCCCGGTTGTGCGTCAACCTCAGGAGGCGCAACAGGAGGTGCGGCCCAAACCCACCTACACCCCCGGCGACCTGACCCTGGCCAAGCCGTCCCCGCAGCTCCGCCACGATGACGGCAACGCTGATGAGGCCAAACCCGCTCGGCCGCGCACTATCAAGGAAGCCCTGGCGCGGCTTCAAGACGCGCGGGTGGCCGGCGAAAGGATGAAACAGGACGGCGGGGTCAATCGCCGCCACGCAATCGCTTCGCTGGACACCAAGGCCACCCCCTTCGGAGCCTATGATGCCGCGCTGGTAGAGGCCATTTCCCAGCGCTGGTTCACCTTGCTCGACCAGCGCGAGTACGCCTCCGATCGTCGCGGCAAGGTGGTGCTCCAGTTCCGCCTGCATCACAATGGGCGCGTAACGGGCATGAACATGGCCGAAAACACCGTTGGCGAGGTGCTGGGGCTAATTTGCCAGAAGGCGGTGCTCGACCCGGCGCCTTTTGCGAGCTGGCCGAGCGACATGCGCCGCACGCTGGGGGACATCCGCAATATCCAGTTCACTTTCTATTACAATTGATTGCCTATGGAACCAATCGTTTACGTGATGCTCTTTGCAACCTCGGTGGTGGGGCTGACGTTTATCGTCGAGCGCGGCATTGCCCTGCGCTGGCGGCGCGTCGTGCCGTCGGAAGTCGAAGCGGCCGTCGAAGCCTGCCAATCGCCCGCCGACGTGCCGAGCCTCCGCCGTGTCTGCCAGCAGCACAAGTCTCCCCTCAGCCGGTTGCTGCTGGTTGGGGCCGAGCACCTGGATTGGCCCAAGGTGGAAATTGCGGACGCGGTCCAGACTCGCGCTCGCAACGAAATCGCCCGGCTCGAACGCGGGCTGGTGGTGCTGGAGATCATTGTCGGCATCGCTCCGCTGCTTGGCCTGGTGGGCACTATCCTGGGCATGATGACCGCTTTCGGCAACGTCGGCCAGGCCGGCCAGATTGACCCGGCCGAGCTGGCCAAGGGCATCTCGCTGATCCTGCGCGCGACGCTCCTCGGCCTCCTCATTGCCATCCCCGCCCTCGTCTTCTGGAGTTATTACACCAAGAAGGTGGAGTCCATCGCCCTCGAGATGGAATCGTTGTGCGACGAGTTCCTCCGCCGCCAGTATCGCGAGGAAGTGCGGAGCCCGAAGTCCAAAGGATAACGTCCGGCACTCGCGCAACCCACGACACCCGATATGGCAATGCGGTTTCACACACGCAAGCGGCGGCAGGCCCCCACCGTGATCATTGTCGCGCTGATTGACATCCTCATCGTCCTGGTGATCTTCCTGATGGTGACCACCACATTCAAGCAGCAGCCCGCCCTCAGGCTCGCCCTGCCTGAATCTTCCCAGGCCCAAAAGACCGGCGCCAACGAAGCCCCGCCGCTGGTCGTCAGCATAGACCCAAAAGGCAATCTCCGCCTCGGCACCGACGCCCTGCCCGTCACCCTCGAGCGCCTCAAACAGGAGCTCCTCTTTGCCGTCGCCAAAGCGCCGGACACCAGGCTCGCCCTCAGCGCTGACAAGATGGCCCCCTTCGGCCAGATCATCAAAGTGATGGACGTTGCCAAGGAGGCCAACCTCAAGGTCGTCAATGCTTACACCAAGGAAACCGGCAAGCCCTGATCCCGCCGTCTTGCTCTTGAGCGTCAGCCCGCCTGATCCGTGACCGTGAACATGAAAACCACATTCCGCGGATTCCCCGGGGGCCTTCTCGCGCTCGGTGCTGCGCTGTGGCTCGCGGCTCCGCGCGTTCCCGCCCAGTCGCCGCCCGAGCTGGCGGTGCAGGTGTCCGGCGGGGGTGTGAGCCTGAGTATCAGCGGCGCTCCCGGCAGTGGCGGCACGATTCAATACCGCACCGGCCTTGCGGCCACGAATACCTGGCGGTTCCTGACGAACCTTGCGTCACTGTCCCCCAGCCCCTGTCAGATGGCAGAAACGGGTGCTCTCAGCGCCGTGCGTTTCTACCGGGCTTTCTCCTACCAACTGCCGGCAAACGTGGTTCCGCGCTCGAACATGGTTTGGATTGCGCCGGGCGCGTTTGTCATGGGCAGCCCGGCCGGCGAGGCGCAAAGAAACACGAATGAAACCCAGCACACCGTGACGCTGACCAGGGGCCTCTACATGAGCAAGCACGAGGTGACGCAGGGAGAGTACCTCGCGCTGATCGGGAGCAACCCAAGCCGTTTCACCACCCGGGATTATTATGGCAACCCCATTAGCCCGGATTTGAGCCGGCCAGTCGAGCAGGTGAGCTGGATTGACGCGACGAACTATTGCCGGCAGTTGACGAGCCAGGAACAGTCAGCCGGGCGTTTGCCTGCCGGTTGGGGGTATCGTTTGCCGACAGAGTCGGAGTGGGAGTATGCGTGCCGGGCGGGGACGACGGACGCCTTCCATTTCGGAAACGCTATTCACGGTGGAATGGCAAACTTTCAGGACAGATACGAGTATGACGCGGACATCGGCGACATCTACGTTCCCAGCCCCGCGGTTCCGTGGCTGGCGCGCACAGCGGCGGTGGGCAGCTACCCGCCAAATGCGTGGGGATTGCATGACCTGCATGGGAATGTGCACGAGTGGTGCCAGGATTGGTTTGGGGCATACCCCGCGGGGAGTGCAACCGATCCGCAAGGCCCAGGTTCGGGCCCGGGCCGCGTGTTCCGCGGCGGCAGTTGGGATTATTGGGGCAGGTACTGCCGGTCAGCGTCCCGCTTTTCCCTCGCCCCGGCCAATTATTACGACTTCCTTGGCTTCCGGATTGTGCTGGCCTCAAGCCAGTAAGGTCGGGCATCTGCCGGCGCCAGCCTGGAACCCATTTGGGCTATTGTAGTGGCTTCAAGCCTTCAGGCACGCCCGGCTCACCTGCTCTATCTGGTTGTCGGTGAGTTCCGGGAACATCGGCAGGGAGATGATTTTGGACACCAGCGCTTCGGTGATCGGGAAGCTGCCAGCCTTGTAACCCAAATCGGCAAACGCGGGCTGCAAGTGCACGGGAATCGGGTAGTGAATACCGTGCGACACATTCGCGGCGTCGAACGCGGCTTGCTGTTTCTGCCGATCGGGCACCTGCACCACGTAGAGATGGAAGACCGGCTTGGAATACGGCGCCACCTTGGGCGTGGCCAGGCCCTTGCCGGCCAGCAACTGGTCATACGTTGCCGCCGCCTGCCGGCGCGCTTCATTCCATTGTTCTAACCGGCGAAGCTTCACGCGCAGCACAACCGCTTGCAGTGTGTCAAGCCGGCTGTTGAACCCTTTTACCATGTGTTCGTACTTCACCTTCTGACCATGGTTGCGCAGCACCCAGACGCGCTCCGCCAGGTCGGCCCGCGTTGTGGTCACCGCCCCGCCGTCGCCGTACGCTCCCAAATTCTTGCCCGGATAAAAGCTGAACGCCGCAATGTCGCCCATCGTTCCGCATCGCCGACCTTTGTATTCGGCGCCGTGCGCCTGGCAGGCGTCCTCGACCACATAGAGTTTGCGCCGGCGCGCGATCTCCAGGATCGGGTCCATATCCGCCGGTTGGCCGTAAAGGTGCACCGGGATGATAGCCTTGGTGCGCGGGGTAATCGCCCGTTCCACCTGCGCCGGGTCTATCGTGTAATACCGGGAATCACAATCCACCAGCACAGGCCGGGCGCCCGCCTGGTCAATCGCAGACACCGTGGCGATGAAGGTGTGGGTGCAGGTGATGACCTCGTCCCCGGCGCCAATGCCGCACGCCAGCAGCGCCAGTTTCAGCGCCTCGGTTCCGTTGGCCAGGGTCACGCAATGGGGCGTCTTGCAGAAAGCCGCAAACTCCTGCTCGAAGAGCTTTACGTCCTGGCCCAGGACGAAATCCCCGCGCGCGCAAACCTTTGCCATCGCGGCGTCAACCTCCGTTCTAATCTGCTGATACTGCGCTACCAGATCCACGAATTGAATCTTTCCATTGTTCATACGGTGTCTTGATTAAGCTAATACCCAGTGCTCTTGTTGCTCCTTCTTAGCGTAATCTGCCGCCCGCCTCAAGGCATTTTTCCAGCTCCGGGCTTGCTTTGGGGATTGAAGGGACTGAAGCTGTCGGCCGCAAACTATGGCCAAGAAAGCTTTGATTACAGGCATCACCGGGCAGGATGGCTCGTACCTGGCGGAACTGCTCTTATCCAAGGGCTATGAGGTGCATGGCTTGATCCGGCGGGCGAGCACGTTCAACACCGGGCGGCTGGACCCTATTTACGATGATCCGCATTCGGGCAAGAGCCGGATGTTCCTGCACTACGGCGACCTGAGCGACGCCAGCGCGCTGGCGCGGCTGATTGGCAGGATTCAGCCGGAGGAGGTGTACAACCTGGCGGCGCAAAGCCATGTTCGGGTGAGCTTCGACAGCCCCGAGTACACGGCGGACATTACGGCGACCGGCACGGTGCGGTTGCTGGAGGCCATTCGCGAGACGGGCATACGGCCGCGCTTCTACCAGGCGTCTTCGAGCGAGATGTTCGGCATGGTGCAGGAAGTGCCGCAAACGGAACGGACGCCCTTCTACCCGCGCAGCCCGTATGGCTGTGCCAAGGTGTTCTCCTATTGGATCACCGTCAATTACCGGGAGTCCTACGGGCTCCATGCCAGCAACGGCATCCTGTTCAACCACGAATCGCCGCGGCGCGGGGAGACCTTTGTGACGCGGAAAATCACGCGGGCGGTGGCGCACATTCTGGCCGGCCTGCAGGACAAGCTGTTTCTGGGCAACCTGGACGCCAGGCGCGACTGGGGCTATGCGAAGGAGTACGTCGAGGCGATGTGGCTGATGCTGCAGCAGGACAAGCCGGACGATTACGTGATTGCCACGGGCGAGACGCATTCGGTTGGGGAATTCCTGGAGGCTGCCTTTGCCTACGCCGGGCTGGACCAGAAGAAGCACGTGCAGATTGACCCGCGCTACTATCGGCCCGCCGAGGTGGACTTGTTGATTGGTGACTACAGCAAAGCAAAGCGCCAACTCGGCTGGGAGCCGAAAACCCGGTTCCCGGACCTGGTGAAGCTGATGGTGGATGCCGATGTGGAACTGCTGCGCCAACGCCGCCAGGGCCAGGTCCGAACCACCCGGGAAACCTGAGCCGGGGCTGGGGGCGGCCCGCATGACAACCCTCCTGAGACGCAAACCTCCAAATCCGCAGCGCAACAATGGCCGTGCCCCCCGCAGCGCGGCATCCGCCGGACGTGGCACGCTGATCTGCGCGCTGCCCCGACTGGCCGCCGGGGTTCTGGGGCTTTTCCTCGCGCTGCCTGCGCCGGCCGCCTCCGGTTCCCGCCCCAACGTCGTTGTCTTCCTCGCCGACGACCAGGGCTGGGGCGACTTGAGTGTCAACGGCAACTCCAACCTTTCCACCCCCAGAGTTGATTCGCTGGCCAAAGATGGCGCGCTCCTCGAACGCTTCTACGTCTGCCCCGTCTGCTCGCCCACCCGCGCCGAGTTCCTCACCGGGCGTTACCATGCGCGCGGCGGTGTGCGCGGCGTTTCGACTGGCGGCGAGCGGTTGAACCTCGACGAGCAGACCATCGGCGACACCTTCAAGGCCGCCGGCTACGCCACGGGCGCCTTTGGCAAGTGGCACAACGGCACGCAGTATCCCTACCACCCCAACGCGCGCGGGTTCGACGAGTATTACGGGTTCACCTCCGGCCACTGGGGCGATTATTTCGACCCGCCGCTGGACCACAACGGCAAGCCGGTCTGGGGCAAAGGCTTCATCACCGACGACCTTACCGACCACGCGCTGCGGTTCATCGCGGAGAACAAGAGCCGCCCGTTCTTCTGCTACCTGCCGTTCAACACGCCGCACTCACCCATGCAGGTGTCCGAACGCTTCTACCGCAAGTTCGCGGACGCGCGGCTCCGGCTGCGCGCGCGCAATCCGAGGCAGGAGGATGTGGCCCATACCCGCGCCGCGCTGGCGATGTGCGAGAACATTGACTGGAACGTGGGCCGCATCCTCGACCGGCTCGATGAGTTGAAGCTCGCTCAGCAGACCATCGTGATCTACTTCAGCGACAACGGCCCCAATGGCTGGCGCTGGAACGGCGGCATGAAGGGCCGCAAGGGCTCCACCGATGAAGGCGGCGTGCGCTCGCCGCTCCTCATCCGCTGGCCCGGCCACATCCCGGCCGGGGCGCGCATCCCGCAGATTGCCGGCGCCATTGACCTGCTGCCCACCCTTGCGGACCTGGCCGGCATCCCGGTCGCCGGTAATAAGCCCCTCGACGGCCTGAGCCTCAAACCGCTGCTGGCAGGGGCCGCTCGCCGGGAGGACCTCGGCGTCGCCAAGGATTGGCCCGACCGCATGATCTTCTCCCACTGGAACGGCAAAGTCAGCGTGCGCACCCAGCGTCACCGCCTCGACGATGACAATCGCCTGTTCGACATGGAAGCTGACCCGGGCCAGGACCACGACGTTTCCGCCGACAACCCCGAGGCCAGTTCCCGCCTGTCCAGAGCCCGCGCGCAGTGGAAGGCCGACCTCTTGCGTGGCCTCAACGACGACACCCGCCCGTTTCCGGTTGGCTATCCCCGGTTCCCCATAACCCTCCTGCCCGCCCGGGATGGCGTGCCGCGCGGCAACGTCCAACGCAGCGCCAACGCGCCCAACTGCTCTTACTTCAAGAACTGGACCAGTCCCGATGACCGCATCACCTGGGACGTGGAAGTGGCCACCGCCGGCAAATACGACGCCGTCATCTACTACACCTGCCCGGCCGCAGATGTCGGCTCGACCATCGAGATGAGCTTCCTCGGCAGCCGCCTCGAGGCGCAGGTGTCGGAGGCGCACGATCCTCCGTTGCGCGGCGCCGAGCACGACCGCGTCCCACGGCGAGGCGAGTCTTACGTCAAGGACTTCAAGCCCCTCCGCCTCGGCGCCGTCCAATTGGCCAAAGGCCGCGGCCAGTTGACTCTGCGGGCGCTGGCCGTCCCCGGCAGGCAGGTCATGGACGTGCGGTCAGTCGAGCTGACGCTGCTCAAGTAGCTCGCAGGCCCGCAGTAGCCGCGGCCCGATGCCGCCGCC
>CAZHEW010000014.1:0-7940 GCA_964531815.1 uncultured Verrucomicrobiota bacterium | reverse complement strand
GGTGATCCTGGCGCAGGACCGCTCGCGGCTCGGCGGAAACGCTTCGAGCGAAGTGCGGATGCACATCGTCGGGGCGGATTGCAGCGGCAAGCGCCTGGGCTGGCGCGAAGGCGGGTTGATCGAAGAGCTGCGGCTCGACGACGCCGTCAACAATCCGCACCGCTGCTTCGAGCTGTGGGATCTGCTGCTCTACGACAAGGTCCGCAGCGAGCCCAACATCACCCTGCTGCTGGATGCCCCGCTGTTCGCCGCCGAGACGAAGGACGGGCAAATCCAGCGCGTCATGGTGCGTTGCGACAAGACGGAGCACCTTTACCGTATACAGGCAAGGCTCTACCTCGATTGCACCGGCGACAGCCGGCTCGCGCTCGAAGCCGACGCGGAAATGCGCTGGGGGCGCGAGGCCAAGAGCGAGTTCAATGAATCGCTCGCCTACGACACCGCGGACCGCCAGACCCAGGGATCAAGCATCCTCTTCACCGCGCGCGATTACGGCAAGCCGATCCCCTTCACCCCGCCCAGGTGGGCGCGCAAAGTCACCAGGGCGCAGCTCCGCTTCCGGCCGATCCGATCCTGGGAATACGGCTATTGGTGGATCGAATGGGGCGGCCAGCTCGATACCATCCGCGACAACGAGCGCATCCGCTTCGAGCTGCTGCGCATCGTCATGGGCGTGTGGGATTACATCAAGAACTCCGGCGAGAAGCCCGCCAGCGCCAACTGGGGCCTGGACTTTGTCGGGATGATCCCCGGCAAGCGCGAGTCCCGCCGCATCATGGGCGACCACATCCTCACCCAGCGCGACCTGACCGACGCCAGCGCGCGCTTCGAGGATGCCGTTTGCATGGGCGGCTGGCCCCTGGACGATCATCCCCCCAGCGGCTTTGACCGCTCGGACGAAAAGCCCGGCATCCAGATTTACCCGGACCAGCCATACAACATACCGCTTCGCACGCTCTACAGCCGGAACATCCGCAACCTGATGATGGCCGGGCGCAACATCAGCGCCAGCCACGTCGCCTTCTCCTCCACGCGCGTAATGTCCACCTGCGCCGTGATGGGCCAGGCGGCGGGCACGGCGGCGGCGCTCTGCACCCGCGCGGGCCTCACGCCCCGCCAGTTTACGCAAGACAAGGCGCGCCTCGCCCAACTCCAGCAGATACTCCTGCGGGATGACCAAACCATTGTCGGCGCGCGCAACACCGACCCTAACGACGTGGCGCGCCAGGCCGCAATCTCGGCCTCGGGCGAGTTGCCGGGCGCGGAGGCCAAACATGTCCTGGACGGTTATGTGCGCGACCTGCCAGACCGGACGGAGCACATCTGGGCCGCGAAGATGTCCGAAGGCGGCGCCTGGATCGAACTGACGTGGCCAAAGCCGCAGAAGCTTCGCCAAGTCCAGATCACGTTCGACACGGGGTTCCAGCGGCTGCTCCGCCTGACCGCGCAGGCCAGTTACGACAAGAAGATCATCCGCGGCCCCCAGCCGGAAACCGTGCGCGACTACGAGCTGCTCTACACCGACGCCGCCGGCCAGACCCGCCCGCTCGCGAAAGCAACCGGGAATTACCAGCGCCTGACCCGCCACGAGTTCACGCCCGTCGAAGCGAAGTCGCTCCGCCTGCGCGTCACGGCCACCAACGGCGTGGACACGGCGCGTGTTTACGAGATCCGGTGCTACGCGTGATGCCCGGCTTGCCTTTCCCCCGCATGCAGTCAGGCAAGCTTCGCGGGCCGGGCGGGCGAGCGCCTCATTCCAGGAAGGCGAAGGCGCCGTAGCCGACGACGTGGTCGCGCGGGCCGGCGGTGTCGCCGGAGGTGCGCAGGTCCAGGGTGCGCGCGCGCAAATTGCGCTGGCGGGCGATTTGCAGCAGGCCGCGAATGGGGATGCGGCCGCAGGCGCGCTCGTCGCCGACGCCGTTGGGCTTGAGGGCTTCAATAGCCTGGGCGGTGGCGCGGTCGAGCCGTTGCGCGGTCTGCTGGTCCTGATAGTGGCTCAGGTCGGAGCTGATGACGATGCGGGTCTCGGGACCGCCCCAAATGGCATCCAGCACGTCCGCGACATCCTGGGGCGCGGCGTCGCCGACGGCCAGCGGGACGAGGGTGAAGTCGCCCAGGACGGCCTGGAGAAAAGGCAGTTGGACTTCCAGGGAATGTTCGCAGGCGTGAGCTTCGTCCAGTTGCTGGACTTGCGGCAGGGTGCTGATCCGACGGGTGGTCTCGAGGTCCAGCGGCACGAGGCCGAGCGGGGTGGCAAAGGCATGGGCGGAGGATGTGGCCATGCCGTCGAGCGCGACGCGATGCGACGGGCCGAGGAGGATGATGCGCTGGATGAGTTGGCAGGCCGGGATGAATTGGGCGTAGGCCGAGGCGGCTATGGGGCCGGAATAGATGTAGCCGGCATGGGGGACAATGAGGGCTTTGGGCACCGGGCCGGCGGGCGGGGGCACCTGGGCGAGCAAGGTGCGGACCAGCCCGGCCAGTTCGGTGGGATCGGCCGGATAGAAGCGGCCCGCGAAAGCGGGCGGCCGAACTTTGCCGGGCGGCGGTGTGTCAACTCTAGCCATTCAGTTCACTTTCAGGCTGCGCGGGAAACGGCGGCGGCAACCGGCGCTGTCCTGGCCGCCGGCCAGCCCGGCCCCGGCCCCGGCCGAGGGCCATAGACCGGGAATCGCAGTGCCGCAGCCCGGGCATTTGCCGCCGGGGGCGAGCCGGTATTCGCGCACAAGAAAGCCATGCCGGTCAATGAGTTTCTCACGGCAATGCGGACAGTAGGTATTCTCCCACGGGCCAACATGACCGGGGGCGTTGCCGGCATAAACGAAGCGCAGGCCCTCTGCAGCGCCAATCTCGGCGGCGCGGACGATCTGGGCCGCCGTGGTGCTCGGCGGGCCGGTCATCTTGTAGTTCTTGTGAAAGGCGGTGACGTGCCAGGGAATGTCGCGGCTGACGGAGACAAGAAAGCGCGCCATCTGGCGCAGCTCGGATTCGCTGTCGTTGAAGCCAGGCACGAGCAGCGTAACCACTTCGAGCCACAGCCCGCGCTGGTGAACCATGCGAATGCCTTCGGTGACCCGTCCGAGCGTGCCGCCGAGGGTGCGGTAGCGCTTTTCATCAAAGCCTTTCAGGTCAATCTTGTAGGCGACCATCCAGGGCCGCAGGAAATCCAGCACTTCAGGGGTGGCGTTGCCATTCGACACGAAGGCGCAGGCGAGGCCGGCGGCTTGGGCCTCCTGAAACACGGCCGCGGCCCATTCGGCGGTGATGAGCGGCTCGTTGTAGCTCGACACGACCAGGCGGGCGCCCGCGCGCAGGCCAGTGGCAACCAGTTGGCGGGCTGTGACCGGCTGGATGTGGGCCAGCGCGGCATCGTCGCGCAGGGCCTGGCTGGTGACCCAGTTCTGGCAATAGGAACAATGAAAATCGCAGCCCAGCATCCCGAAGGTCAGCGCGTCGCTGCCGGGATAGACGTGGTAGAAAGGCTTCTTCTCGACCGGGTCGCATTGCGCGCCCGCCACGTAGCCGAACGGGACGCGCAGTTGTCCGTCCTGATTGAAGCGAACGCGGCACACGCCGTGCCGCCCGGGGCCGATCAGACAGCGGTGTCCGCAGGCGACGCAACGAATACGGCCCCCCTCGATCCGGCAGAGTTGTCCGGTGGCAGTGTGCCGTGCCAGCAGGTCCGCCAGGGTTTCCCCGGGCGAGCAGGGCTTGGCCGTCGCAGCGGTCCAGGCATTCGCCGATTTTGGCCCCCGTTTGGGAGTCACACTTTGCATAGACCGAACACGAGCATAAGCCAATGTTGCCCCCGGGGGGCGCGTTGTCAAAGGCCGAGGCGTTGTGGGAGGACAGATGCCGGTGCGGCGACCGGGGCGGAGCGCCGGCCGGCTCAGCGGCCAAAGTATCCCGCGCGCTGATAGACGCGGACGTAGTCAATGTCGTGGAACTGGGGGAAGGTGGTGCTGGAATCCGGGTTGCCGGGCCATTGCCCGCCGACGGCGGTATTCAGGATCAGGTAATGCGGCGTATGTGGAATGCCGTTGGTGGTGGTGTGGATCAGTTGGCGGTCAATGAACCAGCGCATCGCGTCGGGCTCCCACTCCAGGGCGTAAACGTGGAAATCCCGTGAGTAATCGCAGTCGCCCTTCCAGGTCACCGAACTGGTCTTCTTCTGGCCATCGAAGGTGTGGTAGTGGAGTGTGCCATAGACGATATTCGGCTCGTGCCCCAGGAACTCCATGATGTCTATCTCGGTGTACCAGGGCCTGTGCTCGGGGATGATGCGTTCCTTGCCGTTGGCGACGGCGTCGGCCATGAGGCGCTCCATTGGCCAGTCGCGGTTCTGGGGGTAGAGCCAATGGGCCGGCCAGATGCCCTTTCCGACGGGCAGGCGGGCGCGGATTTCGAACCGCCCATAGACGGGCGCGAGCTTGCCCTGGGTGTCCACCCGCCCGCTGGTGTAGTGCATGGCGCCGTAATCCCGGACCCGGCTCCGCAGCCGCAGGCAGCCGTCCTGGAGAAAGACCTCGTCCGGCAGATAGTATTGGAGTTCGTTGTGCTTGCTGTGTTCGCGCAGGAGGATGTTCCACTTCTTCGCGTTGAGTTTCCGGCCATTGAACTCATCCCGCCAGACCAGCTTCCAGCCTTTGGGCGCGGGCGCCTGCTCCCCAGCCGATACCCCGGCGGAGAGAATTGTCAGGCCGAAGGTGATGGCCAGTGCTATCTTGCTCATATGACTCTTGTTTCCTTATTGACGTCCCGGCAGTCGCCGGTATTATATGCCGCTCAATTTCAACTATTATCTGAAATCGAATTATGGCAGTCAAAGTAGCAATTAATGGGTTCGGCCGCATTGGTCGCCTGGTGTTCCGGGCGATGGTCGAACAAGGTCTGGTCGGGAAAGATGTCCAGGTGGTCGCCGTCGGCGATATCGTGCCGGCTGACAACCTGGCCTACCTCCTGCAATATGATTCCATCCAGGGCCGCTTCAACGGCACCGTCGGTTCGGAAAAGTCCGCCGCGGACAAGCCGGACGCTGATGTGCTCGTCGTCAACGGCCAGAAGATGAAGGTGGTCAGCGCCAAGGATCCCTCCCAGTTGCCCTGGAAAGAGCTGGGCGTGGACGTGGTGATCGAGTCCACCGGCCTGTTCACCGACGTCGAGAAGGCCAAGGGCCACCTCGCCGCCGGGGCCAAGAAGGTCATCATTACCGCCCCCGCCAAAGGCGAATGCCCGACCATCGTCATGGGCGTCAACGAAGGCAAATACGACCCGAAGGTCCACCATGTCCTGTCCAACGCCTCGTGCACCACCAACTGCCTGGCCCCCATCGTCCATGTGCTGCTCAAGGAAGGTTACGGCGTGGAAGAGGGGCTTATGACCACCGTGCACTCCTATACCGCCACACAGAAGACCGTGGACGGCCCGAGCAAGAAGGACTGGAAAGGCGGCCGCACCGCGGCGCTGAACCTGATCCCCTCGACGACCGGCGCCGCCAAGGCCGTGGGCCTGGTGCTGCCCGAAGTCAAAGGCAAGCTCACCGGCATGGCCTTCCGCGTGCCAACCCCCACCGTCTCGGTCGTGGACCTGACGGTGCGGACGGTCAAAGAGACCAGCTACGCTGAGATCTGCGCGGCGATGAAGAAGGCCAGCGAGACCTACCTCAAGGGCATCCTCGAATACACCGAGGACGAAGTGGTCAGCTCGGACTTCATCCATTGCAAAGCCTCCTCAATCTTCGACAAGGGCGCCGGCATCGAGCTGAACAAGCGCTTCTTCAAGCTGGTGAGCTGGTACGACAACGAATGGGGCTATAGCTGCCGCGTGTCGGACCTGGTGAAGTACATGATCCAGAAAGGCATTTGACGCCTGGTTTGAGTTTGTTGATCAACGGCGGCCCGGCAGCGGGCCGCCTTCTTTCTGTACACTGCGCGTTACGTGGGACGATAACCCCGCCGCCTGGCCACACGGCTTGCCTGCGCGACCCGCCCCACTGCACTGGTGCTGGCAACTGTCTAACCTGCATATTTCGCGCTCCGATGGAAGCGGCAACAGTGTGCCGCGTGAGGGCACGCGGCATTGGGTGTGAAATATGCGGGCCAACGCCGGCAATCGGTTTCACCCTTCAGGCGGGCAGTCATTCATAGCCCAGCGCGCGAAGCGTGGGGGCAAGTTGCGCGAGGTAGGGCTCGAAGTATTTCTCGTAGCGTTGCCAGCGCCCTATGGCGGTCTGGAAGACGGGTTTGGTCACCTCCGCGTAGGTGGGCGAGCAGATCGTTCGGGTTTGCGCATGCTCGTTGAAACGCAGAACCCGGTCGTCCCAGCCGACGCCGAGAAACTCCAAAGCGGGGCGGGCGCCGGGTTCCAGGTTCCGCACCAGGTCTTCATAGCGGACCTCGAGGGCGGCGCTGCCGAGGCAGGGCCGGAGCGCCAGCCACACTTCCGCCAGCAGGACATAATGCTTGATGGTGTCCTCCAGGCTCAGCCACGGCACGGTGTCGGGCAACACGGGCGCCGGCTGCATAAAACAGCTCAGGCAAACGTCACGCGGGTCGCGCAGGGCGACCAGAAACTTTGTCTCCGGAAGAATGCAGCAGATCGTGGCAACGTCGGCGGTCAGGGCCGGGTTCTTATCGAGCAGGAGGCGGTCGCCGACCGCTTGGCCGAGGAAGGATTCCATGCCGCGGAAGTATTCGGCGCGGATGTGGCGCAAGTTCCGGGGCGTAATCCAGTTCAGCCCCGAAACGACGGAATCGCGGGCTGACCGGGTGCGGGACAGCAATGGGTAAGCCTTGCTTTGGAAGACGGAGCTTTCGTCGGCGGAGATGATCTGCGGGTGGGCGTCCAGCACATACTCGAGCAGGGTGGTGCCCGAGCGCGCGTGGCCACAGAGCAGCGCAAGCCGGTGCGGGGGCTGGAGCTCCGTCCGGCCAACCTTGCGCCAGCGCTCGAGGATGGCGGGCGAGATCGTGCTCCGGAACTGCCGCAGGCCGGCCTGCTTTGCCTGGAGGATTTTGCGGGCCGGCTCGACGCCCACGCGCATAAGCGCCTTGGCATCCAGCAAGGCGGCCATCGCCTCGTCGTAACGCTGCTGCCGGTCCAGAACGGCGGCCAACTCATACCAGGCGGTGGCGCGCGCCTCAGCGGGGCAGCCTGGCCTGGTTACGATCTGGCGCAACACCTTCTCGGCCTCCCCCAACTGCCCGCTTTCGCGATAGACTTTGCCGCGCGTCAGCAGGGCCGCCTCATGGCTACCATGTAATTGCCCGGCGCGCTCAGCAACCTCGGCGGCCTTATCCAGGCGGCGCTGGCGGAGGTAGATTCTGGCCAACCCGTAGAATGCGCTCACGGGCGCGTCCGAGTGTTCGAGCGCCCGCTCGAAGGTCTTGCCCGAGGCGTCGAACTGCCGGACATCCGACCAGCGCTCGGCGATGGCGGTGAGCATGCCGGGCTTCTCGGGGGCAAGTTCCACCGCCTTGTCAAACCAGCGCGCCGCGGCCGCGAAGTCATAGGCCAGCGCGCTGGCATAGCCCAAATCGAGCGCGATGCGGCAGTCCCCGGGGTCGAGGTGGTGGGCGCGTTGGAGAATCTCGATGGCCGGGTCATACTCGCCTCGCTTCAGGTGCTGGCCGGCCTCGGCGAACATCCGGGCCAACGCGGGCGGCCGTGCGGATCCTTGTGGCATCGGCCTGGCGCTCGGGGGCTGAACAGCGCCGGCTTGCCCGGGCGGCGGATCCGACCACAGGGGGTTCATGCGCGTTACAGGCTAAGGGATTAGGCCGCGGCTTCAACTCCCTTTTGCCTCGATTCCTGCTTGCCTTGTTCCCGGGTGCCGACCGAATATGGGGCCGAGCATGATGGTTCACCCGTGCAGCATTCATTGCCTGCGGGCACCGCAGGAGCGAATTTGCAGCCCTTTTGGCCAAACGGCTGCGAGACCG
>CAZHEW010000013.1:9647-20427 GCA_964531815.1 uncultured Verrucomicrobiota bacterium | reverse complement strand
GCCGCCAGCCTGGGACCAGGTTCCCTGGGAATTCGTGGCTGAAATGAAGATCATGCCCTGGGGAAGCTGATGCGTGACCACAACATTCGTGGCCGAGCTGGGGCCGTTGTTGGTCACCGAGATGTCATAGATCAGATTGTTTCCCACCGTAACGGGTTCAGGCTGCGCCGTCATCCCCAGCGCCAAATCCGCCCCGGAGCACTCACCCCCTCCGTCCGCACAGGAAGCCCCCGAAAAGAACAGCGACCAGCACTGGATGACGCCGGCAAAGGACGGCGTGTCGTCCACCACGTGCAGCAGCCAGGTCCCATTCACGTTGGTTCCCGCTTTGCCGGCATAGACGGCCAGAGGCTCCTCGGGCCGATACGATCCGACAAACGACGGCACCCCAACCGAGATTGGCATGGCCGCGTCGTCATCAAAAGTGGTCCGCAACGAATCCGGGCTGCAGGCCAGCCCGTAGTTTTGGCCGAAACCGCCTCGCTGGGCGGCCAGCGTGTTGGTAACCCCGTCCGGCGACACGAGCTGGATGGTCAAGTCCTCGTCGTAGGTGTGGGTGATGTACAACCCCACCGTCACCTTGGTCACGGCCGAATTGAAGTTGGAGACCACGATGGTCGAGTTGGTTCCGATCGGGTCGCCATCCGGAATGGGCACGAATGCAGTGCTGTCAAATCGGACCGGCGCCGCCGGCTGGCCCGTGGCGAGGCGGAACGCCAGTGTCACAACGCCCTGGTCGGCCTTAACCGAAAGAACACAGTCAATTGGGGTGCCGCAAGGCAACGTGGGCGAGGTGCTGATTCCGAACTCAACCAGGTTTATCCCCGAACCTGCCACCGGGATATCAGGATAGGCTGAGGCTGGCTGGGAGATGGCTGCTCCCGGGGTTGTTGTCGAGAGCGTGGCTCGCACGCCGGTGAGGTTGGTCGCTCCCACGTTGGTCAAGACCAGGCTCAGGCCGTTGCACTCGTTGAACTCGATGATGCCGTTGCCATTGCCACCGAAGACGTAATTCGCGTGAAGAGTGAGCTCGATGGCGGGACCGCCACCACCCGCGCCGACGACAAAGGTCATGTCCGGGCCACTGGCGCTGAAATTAGTAAACAGGACACCGGAGGCAGAGCCATCCCACCAGCGCGCGCTGGGGGTGGTAACGTCGGAAAATCGATTCTGGTAGGCGCTGGCAGGATTGCCAGCGTAATAAAGGTCCCGTGCGTCACCCGCATTGGCGTTTTTCTGGAGGTGCCATTGGTTGTCGGCTTGAACCAAGGTGACTTCGTAATTGGAGTGAGTGGTATTGTAATCGAGGCTCTGGTCGTCACGGTCACCCAGCTCGTCCACATGCCAAATGGCGATGCCGGAAGCCGGGAGCAAGGAGTCACGACCGCTCGGCTGGCGGTTTTCGACCAGGTAGTATTCAGTGGGGACACCTGGCTTCTGGAAGCGGTAAAAGTGGTTGAAATTCGGGCCTTGAGGGGCGGTGACGGTGGCCGTAAGAGCGGAAGCCGAGGTGAGCTGGGTGACGGTCGCCCAACCGGAGGCTCGCTTGAGATAAGCGCAAATTTGCACAGGGTTGCCGCCTTGTCCGCCGGAGTTCATTAGGCAAAACATTCCGGCGCCACCCGAGGAATCGTACTCGTAATCGTAGATATCGGGGTAGCCGCAGAGCATGTGACCGTTCTCATGGCAGAAGGTGCCCAGTTCCAACGAGCTCCCGATGTCGGTAATCTGATACCTGTTAACCTTCTTGCCGTTGCCCAGATCAACCGGAGTGCCCAGCCCTCCCGAGTGGGGCCAAAGGCCCCACGTCCAGCCAGAGTTGACCACACCGGCGTAATAGACGTTGCAGTACGAAACCTGATTATTGTTGTCCACGGTCAATGCGTCAAAGGTGGGCAGAATCTCCGTACTGTAATTGGGCAGCGCTTTCATGGCAGTAATAGCGTCGTTGATCAGCAGGCGCGCTTGGGTGCCGCAATCCTTGGTGCCATCGTCATAATAGGTCTTGGGCTGAGGCACCCGGAGATAGACGGTAACCACGTTGGTGTAAGTCAGGAGACCGTTGGAATTATCGTAGAAATACTGCTTCACGGAGCCGTTGTTGCCAAACCCGGTGTAATTGTCGCCGTTACAATAGGATTGGACTTCAGCCTGGGGGATCGTGCCAGGCACGTCGGAGAAGTCCACCAGAAGGGTCAGGCCGACCTTGAAACCCGTTGTGGTGAAGGGCGGAGGGCTGGGTTGCGGACCATTGGGCCCCTCCGAGGTTCCGCCGTCTTGCTGGGCGTAGTACTGCCTCGCGGCAGCCTTGAGCGTGCTCCAGCGGGCTTTGATCTGCATGGCTTGTTCCCAGCGCTCGTAGCGCTCGGCCACCATCTTTCTGCGCGCTTCCAAGCTCATTTGCGCTCCCTTGGCCAAACCCAAGGTAGCCGGATCACCGCGCTGGACCTGGACGCCGGTCGAAACCAAACCGCCGTCAGCTTCCTGCCGCGCGAAGCAATGGGCCCTCTGCGCTGGGTCGAAAATGACGGTGTAGCCGTCGAGCGTTTCAAACCGGGCGCAAAACTCATCGCCGCGGCCATGGAGGCGGATGGGAGTGCCGTCGGGCTGCGTGAAGTCGAACAATTTGTCGAAAGGAGCAGCCCAGACCGAGACGCCAAAGGTCCAAGCGCATAGGAATCCCAGCAGGGCTATGCACCCGTGGTAGTGACCCGAGGACGGGCGCCTGCCTTGTGGGAAGCGTTCAAAGGAAGTGTTCATATCAAATGATGGTTAGCCGGCCTGCGCCTCAAGCCAGCGTCATGGCGCTGTTCCGTGCAGACGGAAGAACTTTCGGCCGCTGCCCATGGACAGGACGAGCCGGTTCTGGCCGTCCACCACCGCAGCCGGCGGGCTGGTAATCGGAGTCCAGCCCACTGGCTGACGCAGGTCAGTTGCGCTCTCCAACTTAGCATTCCAGGAATTGATCGGCCAGGTAAAGATTAGACTGGTCCCGGCCCGCGATACGCCCAGCGGCAGCCACGGCACCTCCGAGGAGCGCAGGCGGAAGAACCGGTTGCCCGGGCCGGTGGGCACTGTGACTATCCACCGGTCGCCCACCAGCTTCGGCACGACATCCGTCACCGGCGTCCAGACCACCGGGGGATGCAGATTGGTCGTGCTCTCCAGCAGGTAATATCCCGCGTTCGTCGGCCAGGAGATCACCAGGCTGCCGCCGTCGCGCCGGACTGTCAACACGAGCTCAACAACGGTCTTGATTGTTTTCGAGTTGTTGGCCTTGAGCGGATCCGTGACGCCGCTGCTGCACGAGGCTGTAGTAGTCAGGGTGCCCGCCACGGTGGGGCGGACGCGAATTTCGAGTTTCTTGGGATTCTCCGGGCAAGCCAGACGGCCAAGGTTGGTGAACGTGACGACCTGACCGGCCAGTGTATAGCCTGCGTTCGCGGGAGAAATGTTGGTGGCGGAAATGAAGGTCACGGAGGGAGGTAGTTGAATAACCGCCGTCACGCCGGTGGCGGTCGCCGGGCCGCGATTCGTGATCGTGATCGTATAGGTCAAGGTATCGCCCAGGCGGATTGGTGGCGGGCCTGCCAGGTCGAGGAGGACCAAATCGGCTGTTGGAGCGACAACTGTCACCTCCACCGCGGCGTGGTCGTCGTCGGGATTCGGATCGGGAGTGCCGATGGTCACCGCCGCCGCGTTGGTGATGGTCCCAGCCGCGAAGGGCCGCACCTCCAGTTCGAGCGAGGCGGAGGCGTCCTTGCCCAGCGAGAAATTGGTCCAGGTGACCAAGCCCGCGGTGTCAACGGAGGCGCTGCCAAGGGTGGTACGATTGGTCACGTACTCCACCCCAGCAGGAAGGAGGTTGGTGACGACGATGTTGGTGGCGGTCGAGGGGCCGTAATTGGCGACCACCAGTTTGAAGGTCAGGTTGCTCGTAGCAATATAAGGCGGATTTGTGGGGGTCAAGACCGTCATGGTCAGCCCGACGTCGGCGGAGGCCAGAATCGGGCCGGTAATCGTCAGGTTCAGGTTCCAGCCGTTGGAAATCATGCCGCCATACATGTACAGGTCATCAATGACATAGAGCGACCAGTCGCCGTTGGGGTCGCTGCCGTTGAAAACCGCCAGGTTGGTCTGGTACGGCGCCGGCGGGGCCGGCACCGGGAACTGTGGCGTGGCTGGCGCGTACGCCGTCGGGCGGTAAGCGCCGGAAATGATCTGGTTCCGAGGCAGACGGTTCGTAGCCGCGTCGTCGAATGTGAGGGTGACATTGTTGACCGCGTCGAAACCGCCAGACTTGGACATCAGATATGATTTCCGGCCAGTTGGGGAAACCAGCAATGAATGGATGTCCTGGGGCGATCGGTGGCTCAGATTCGTGAAAGTCACGGTGGCCTTGGCCACCACGCCATTCAGGCCGCTGACGCTGATCATGGAGGGATAAGGCGTGGCTGTGGTTTCGTCATTGATAACAATCGCCGCGCCGTTCGTGAAACCGCTGGTCGTCGTGCCCAGCCTGAAGTTGAACACCGCCTGGCCGAGATTGGTGCCGCCGTCCTTAAGGTCGAAGGTGGCGTTTATCGTCTGCCCGTTGGTTCCGCTGGCAACGAAGGTGAATGGCCGCGAAACCGATGGGCCACGGGCCACCAACGCCCCATACTGGTTTTCAGGCGCCAAGCCAAGCGTCAGCCCGCCGCTGGAATTGGTGACCCCGTTGGTCGCCTTCAGGGTGGCGACCAGGTTGGTGGTGGGCAGGCCGATGCTGTTTCGCAAACCAAAGAACAGAGACACGGTCTCCCCCGGGTCAATCAGGCCGTTGACCGGCCCGCTCTCGGAGACAAGGGCGTTGCCGGCCGGGACGATCAGGCTCCCGTCAACTTCGAGAACCGTCAGCGTGGCCGCGCTGGGATTGACCAGAACGGCATTGCCCACCGGATTCGCCAGGCTGAGCAGGACCGTTGTGTCGCCGTCCACCACTCCATTGTCAATCACCGGCACCGAGAACGTCTTCACGGTTTCGCCGTTGGCGAAGACAAGCGTGCCGCTGACGGCCAGGTAATTGATGTTGGACCGCGCCGTGCCGTCAAGGGCGGCGTAGTCCACGGAAACAACGCTGTTGGTATAGTTGCTGCGGAAAACGGTGATGGTGGCGGAGCCGCCGTTTTCGTTCCGGCTGTAGGCGGGGCTGGAAAAGCTGAGCCCCGCGAGGTTGTCGGTGATGGTCACCGACGCGGTGGTGGGCGGGACCAGTTGAGCGCCCGGGCTGGGATTGAAGAGGTTGATGCTGAACGTCCGGTCCCCCTGAATCAGCCGGTTGTTGATGATCGGCACCGAGAGGGTTTGGAGCGTGATGCCATTGCTGAAGGTCAGCAACCCGCCGGTGGCGACATAATCCACGCCGGCCACCGCGGTGTCGTTGGCGTTGGTGGCCGTGGCATAGTTAACCGACACGGTGCCGGTATTGGCATTGGAACGAACGACGGTCACGAGGATGTTGGTGTCGCTCTTGAGCACGCCAAAGCTGGCATTGGAAACCACCACGCCGGGCGTTGGATTCGTAAAGCTGATTCCGGGATCGGCATCCAGCAGGGTCACCAGGGCCGAGCTGAAGTTGTAGAGCTGCGCGTTCGTTTGGTTGAAAAGATACACACCG
Source organism: uncultured Verrucomicrobiota bacterium (assembly GCA_964531815.1). GTDB lineage: Bacteria > Verrucomicrobiota > Verrucomicrobiia > Limisphaerales > UBA8199 > UBA8199. The sequence continues at coordinate 14,771 of CAZHEW010000013.1, read as the reverse complement.
AAGGAGAGGTCGCCGGTAACCCTCGGATCATGCAACACGCCGATGTTGAAGCTTTTGATGGTCTCGTTGGTGGAAAACGTGAGCGAGCCGTTGGTGACGGCGACGTAGTTGGTGTCCGCCAGGGCGGTCAGGTTGGTGCTGGTGGTGGCGTACTGAACCGTCGTCACGCCATTGGTTCCGTTCAACCGGTGCACCGTCAGGGACACGCTGCCGTTGGTCTCCGATGCCACATAAGCCGGGCTGGAAAACGTCAACCCGATGTTCTGCTCGATGATCGTCACCGGCACGGTCGCCGGTTCGTCAACAACCGCCCCGCCCGTCGGATTCGACAGCAGCAGCGAGAACGTTTGGTTGCCGAGCACCTGGTTGGTGAGCCAGAGAATCGGCACGCTGAAACTCTTGCTGATCTCGCCATCAGCGAAGGCCAGGGTGCCGTTCGTGGTCAGGTAATGCACCCCGGGGATCGCGCCCCCGGGCAGAGTGGCGAAATCAACCGACACGACGCCCGAGCGGCCGCCGGTGCGCAGCACGGTCACCTGCAAGGAACCGTCGTTCTCGCCGACCGTGTAGTTGGTCGCGGAGAAAAGGAAGTGGCCGGGGGCCCGGTCCACATCCACGATTGTTAGCGTCGCCACGAAGGGGTTGAGCAAAACCGCATTGCTCGCATTGGTCAACTCCATCACAACCGTCTTGTCCCCCTCCGCCTGCGGGTTGTGAATAAGCGGAATGAGAACATAGTTGGAGGATTGGCCGGGGGCGAAGACGACGGTGTTGGCGACGGGCAGGTAATTAACGCCGGGGACGGCGGTGCCGTTGCTGGTAGTCGCAAAAAACACGGAGGCCGCGCCGTTAGTGCTGCCGCTCCGCAGGATCGGAATTGTCGCTACGCCATCAATCGCGTCTTCGTTGCGGACGTAAGCTGGCAGCGAAAAGCTCACCGCACCGTCAACGTTCCCAATCGTCAGCACCGCGTCGGGCTGGTTGCCCAGGCGCGGCCCGCCCGGGACGTCCGGCAACGGGTTAAACAAGGACAGATTGGCTGTCAGGTCGGGCGTGACGACGAAATCACGGACGACCGGAACGGTAACCGTCTGGAAGACTTCCCCGGGCGCGAAGACCAGCGAGCGGGTGACGTTGCTGTAATTGACACCGGCGACGGCCGTGCCATTGGATAGGCTGAACGTCACCGAGACGTTGGGAATGAGCACGTTGTTCGAAATCACGCCGCTGGTGCCCCCGCGACGGCGAACGGTGACGATCGTGTTCGTGGCATCCTCGTTTGCCCGATAGCTGGCCGCCGTGAATTCGAACGTGCCGGAGCCGTTGATCGCGCCGCCGTTAAGCCGGGCAATGCGAGCGCGCGGCTGGCCATCGTAATGGGTGAAACCTCCACCGATAATAATCATACCGTTGGTAACCACGGCGCTATTGGTCTGAATGACGGCGGCGGCCACGAAGCTGTCCGCGCCATCGCCGAAATTAATACGCGCGTCCACCGAGCCATCGCTGTTGAGACGCGTCACACGATGGCGCGTCACCCCGTCGCACGTGGTGAACTGGCCGCCCAGAATGATTCCGGTGTCCGGCTGGATGGCAATGGTCGAAACCAGGTCATTGAGTCCAAGCCCCGGATTGAAGGTGCCATCCACCAGGCCCTTCGGCGTCAGCCGGCCGATGTGATTGAGGGGAACGCCATTGATGCTGGTAAAGATGCCGCCGATAAGAATGTTGCCGTCGAGTTGAAGCGCGATAGCGCGCACCGACTCGTTGGCGCCCACTCCGGGGTTGAAGCTCAGATCGAGCGAGCCGTCCACGTTCAGGCGCGCGATGTGATTGCGGTCAATCCCGTTGAAGGTGGTAAAGTCGCCGCCAATGAGCGCCTTGCCGTCGGGCTGGACGGCGATGGCGAAAACATTGCCGTTGGCGCCCAGGCCCACATTGAATCCGGCGTCCACTGAGCCATCGTCGTTTAGCCGGGCGATGCGGTTGAGCGGCATAGAGTTGACTGAAACGAAGGCGCCGCCGATCAGGATCTTTCGCGCCGCGCCGACCAAGGTTTGCGCGATCGCATAGACCGGATTGTTCGGTCCGGCCCCCGGATTGAAAGTGGTGTCAATCGAGCCATCGAGCGTGAGACGGGCAAGGTAGTTGCGGTTCAGCCCATTGACCTTTGTGAACAAGCCGCCAATGACAATGGGCCCGTCGTTAGTGCTGTTCGGGTTGACGAGGCTGGCCACGGCAAAAACCGCATCGTTGGCCCCATCGGTGGGAGACGTGGAGGAGAACGTTTGGTCCAGGGACCCATCGGTGTTCAAACGGGCAATGCCGCGGCGCGACAGGCCGTTGGCGTTGGTGAAATTCCCGCCCACCAGCAGCCTGCCATCCAGGGGTTGCAGCGCCAGCGCGTGGACCGGCCCGTTCACCCCGGCGGAAGGATTGTAGCTCGTATCCAGCGAGCCGGGCGGCTGGCTGTAAGTGTCGGTGTCAACGATGTTGAGCATCGCGGCGCTGGGGGAACCCAGCGTGCCGGCGGGCGAGGCGTTACTCAGGATGAGGGCGACAAAACCCGGTGGCCCCAAATTGTCAATGATCGGCACCGTGAAGCTCTTGGCGACCTCCCCCGGGTTGAAAAACAGCGTGCCGTTTGTGGGCTGAAAATACACTTCGGGGACTGAGGTGCCGGGGCCCGTGGAGAAATTCACTGCGATGGATTCGGAGCTCCCCCCGGTTCTCACCGCGGTAATGATGGCCGGTCCTCCGTTCTTATTGACAAAGTAGGTGGTGGCACTGAAACCGATCTGCCCCCGGAAATCTGTGTTCGTGATGAACAGGGTGGCGTTGGTCGTGCCGACCAGCGCCTGGGCGTTGGGCGCTCCATTGAGCGTCGCGGCGAACAATCCCAAGTTGAAGGTTAGAACATTCGTTTCCACCAAGCCGTCAACGAAGAGAGGAATCGCAACGATCTTCGGCGTGATATCGCCGTTGACCCATAGAAGATTGGTGGTGACGGGGCTGTAGTTCACGCCCGCAACGGCGCCGTTGGGGGGGGGACCGTTGGCCGTGGCGAGTTGGACGCCGAGGGTGCCAGCGCTGCTGCCGTTCCGGGTTACAGTAATGAGCGCGAAGCCGGCGTTTTCGTTGGTGGTATAAACTGGCGAGTTGAACTGCACGTAGCCGCCCGGAACATCGTTGTCAATGATCGTGAGCCAGGCCGTGGACTGGCCCAGTGTCGCGCCCGCCGTGGGGTTGAACAGGCGCACGGTCAGGTAGTGGTCCCCTTGGATTACTGAATCGTCAATATTTGTAATGACAATGGTCCGGCTGGTGACTCCCGGGTTGAAGGTCAACCGGCCGTAATTGGTGCGGTAGTGGATGCCGTTGGTGGCGCCCTTGATGAGGTTGGTGATACCGTTGATGACGTAGCTGGTCTCGACGCCGTCTATGGTCTGATACTGCACGGTCACGAGCCCGTCGCTGCCGTTGGTGCGAACCACCGTAATGACCGCATTGGTGCTCTCCATCACGAAGTAGTTTGTGGCGCTGAAGCCCAGCACACCGGGGCGCGTGTGATAGTCCAGAATCGTCAGTGGCGCGAACGACCGGCCCAGCGCGACGCCCAGCGGGATATGCTGGCCGCCCAACAGGAAGAGGTCGGTAGCGTTGGGCTTGCTAAGCTGCAGATTGACCGTCTTGTCGCCCGCCTTGTTCGTATTGTCAATGATGTCGAGATAGACATCGTTCTGGCCGTAGATGAGCAGCCCGCTGGGATCCACCGTCTGGCTGCCTCCGTTGTTCTGCAAATAGGTGCCATCGCTCAGGTGCCAGGTCGGGCGCGGCCAGCTCGTAATCCAAGTGGGATTGCCATACTGCATGTCCTCAAATGCAAAGTCCACGTTATTGACCGCCACGCCCGGGGTGTTGGTATCCCCCGGCAGGACGACCGGGGTAACAACCGCCGCAGCCGGGCCGAGGTGGCCGTTGTTTCGCATCATGGTGACAAACGTTGTTGGGTTGAACTGGTCCACGGTGTAACTGTCATAGGCCAGCTCGATATTGCCGGGGCCGGGCGTGGACCCGCCGACCAAGCGCGCGACGTTGCTGCGCGGGCGAATGTCATCGCGCGAGAAGCCCCCGCCAACGCGTTCGAAGTTGCCACCGATAATCACCCCGCCGTCACCCTGCAGCGCGGCAGCGTAAACAAAGTTGTGGGGCTCGGTATTCGGGTCATAATAGTGCGTAATCAACCCGGCAAACTCGTTATATGCGGTGTCCATGAAGCTGGTATCCACCGGCCCCTCCGGAAATAAGCGAGCGATGGCCACACGCCGCGTCTGGTTGATCGAAGTAAAAATCCCCCCCAAAATGATGTAGCCGTCGGGCTGCAGCGTGAGGCTATAGACCGTATCGTCAGGGCCGGTGCCCACATCGAAACCGGGATCCAGTGTACCGTCCGGGTTGAACCGGGCCAGCCGGATACGCGGCAGATCGCGCACGGTGGTAAAGTTGCCGCCGGCCAGCACTTTGCCGTCCGGCTGGAGCGCCAGCGCATGTACGACATCGTCGGCGCCGCTGGCCGGATCGAAGGTCGCGTCTAGCGAGCCGTCGGGATTAAGCCGGGCGATGTGGCTGCGGGAAACGCCCGCCACCGAGGTGAACTGACCGCCGATGAGCACCTTGCCATCTGGCTGAAGCGCCACCGCGTTGATGATGTCGTTGGGACCCGAGCCCGGGTCAAAGGTCATGTCCAGCGAGCCATTGCTGTTGAGCCGCGCGATATAGTTCCGATTGGTGCCGTTAAAGGTTGTGAATTCGCCGGCGACCAGGACCGCACCGTTGGTCTGCAACGCCACTGCCCAAACGAGGCCGTTGGCGCCCAAACCGGGATTGAACGTTGTGTCCAGCGACCCGTTGCTGTTCAGGCGGGCCACCCCGAGGCGCGGGCTCCGGTTGACGGCCGTAAACGCTCCGCCCACGATGATCTTCCCGGACGGCTCTAAGGCCAGGGTGCTGACAAACTGATCGGCTCCGTCGGCAGGGTCGAAGCTGGTGTCCAGTTGACCGTTGGCGTTGACCCGGGCCACCCGGTAGCGGCGCGTGGAGTTGTATGAAGTAAAATCCCCGCCG
>CAZHEW010000013.1:0-9626 GCA_964531815.1 uncultured Verrucomicrobiota bacterium | reverse complement strand
ACGGCATAAACCGTGTTGTTGGCGCCCGGATGCGCCATGTATGGCGGCTGGGTGCCCGAGTTGTTATCCGGGTTATGACTCCGGTCCACCGCGCCGGCAGGCTGTTCATCGAAGAGAATGGTCAGCACGCAGGTCTGCACAAAGCCCAAGTACCGTTCAGTGGGGACCGGCGAATCGAAATATAACTGGACCAGCAGGTCCTCGTTAAACTGGACCAAGGTGTCGTCCGTGATCGGGATCTCTATCGGTTTGGGATCGGCATCATAGGCTCCCCAATTGAGGGTGCCGGTGACAGGAGTGAAATGGGTAGTGGCCGAGTAAGCGTCGGGATTCTCCGGTGCGGCATAGTCGGAGCCCGCCTGCAGCGGGATCTCCGCGCCACCAGCACGGAAGTAGTTGTTGGCGTTTGGCCGACTGCGGTAATCAATGCGGTAAGGCACAGAGGTTGCCACTGAGATATCTCCGGAGCGCAACACGTAGACCTGGGCGGTGCCGACGTCTTCGCGGCAGCGGAGCGTGGCCCGTTCAAAGTTGAAGAGGTTGGTGCCTTTCGGGGGCAGCATGTTCATGCCGGGAATGGCCGACTGGTTCAGAATGTTAATGAAGGTACGACCGCTGATCGGGCTGATGGTGGGTTGCGCGATTTCCGCAAACTCCGCCGCATCGAGCGCCACGCTCGTCAGCGTGCCGATCAGGTAGGCGTTCCGTATCGGTCGCCGGCGGGAGGCGGAGGTCGGGCTGACGTTCACCAGAATATCCGCGCTCATCTGAGAATCGTCGAACGTCAGCATGCCGCTGGCCGGTGTGTAGTCCACCAGTGGCCGGGCTGACTCGGTAAAAATGGTACCGGCCCAATTGGTACAGAACCAATTGGTGACGAAGAAATTCGTCGGCGCGCCATCAAAGTTGGTGATGGAATCATTGGAACAGAAGACATCTGCGTTGGTTCCCAGGTTGGTGATGGTGATGCTACAGCCTTGGTCGCCAGTATCGTCAACTACGCAGAGAATGTTGGTGATCGTAAAGGTAGGGGCCAGGTAAACCTTCTCACCATACTCCATGCTCTGGGCCTGCTCCATAACGTAGATGTTGGTGACGAAGATGTTCGTGAAGAAAACCTGGCCGTCGACAATGTTGGTAATGAACATGTTCGTGCCGTAGATGGTGGTCTCGAGCAGATCCTCATAGAAGTCATTGGTAACCGAATAGCCAACGGCCACCCTGCCCGCCGCACCCTGCATGCGGGTCACGGTCAGGCGCGCCCCTGGCGTATAAGTCATTCGCGGGTTGGGTGAGAGATCCGCCAGCGATTCACGCTCGCTGAAGATGTAGGGATTCTCAGCGCCGCGGGTGAACTGAAATTCGCCAGCCAAGAGAGTGGGCAGGCCGTTAGTATAGGTTATCCAATTCAGTCTGATGCTGCCCTGCGAAACGCCGGTGCCGTAATTGTAGCCGTCCACGCCGATATAATACACGGTGCCCGCGGTAGCGTTGAAAGTGACTTTGCTGGTTGGGTCCGAGGGCCAATTGACATCGTCATTGGCAGCCACGGGTATCAGGCTGCTGAGATCGGTGCCCGTGTAGACCGCCAGCACGGTGTCCCAGGCGACGCTGTTCGTCACACTGCCGGCTGTGTTGAATTGCACGATTCCGTCGCTGGTGTTGGTCCACTGGAACCAGACCGAGGCGCCGCCGCGCAACCCCGCATGCCAAGGCTCCCCCGTCTCCTGGGTGGCCCCAAAGTTGCTGCCGTTGGTCGTGCCGGAAAGGGTGGAAGCGAGCACCAAGGCATTGGTGAAGTTGTCATTAGGGGGCGGCGTCTGCGCCCGGGCAACGCTGGCAGCTAATCCGATCGCGGCAAGCCCGGCCAGCAGCATAGCCGCCCGGCAACCCGGGAACACAGTCTTCATTCTTATTCTTCGCATAACAATTCGCGACCTGCAAAAGGTCAAATACACTTACGGCGGGCACCCCGCCCCCATGCCCACCTCCCCCCCGGGGAGATTCCCCCCGATTGCTCGGTCACGGTGAATCCACCCGCGCCCGGTAGAACCGCGCGCGGTTCAGAACCGGTTCGGCCAACATCACCCGGGCATTCAGGGTGTTGTCAGACAAAAACTGGGTCACGAGCTGCCAGTTGGTCGCCGGCAACTTCGACGCGACATAGAGATAATTGCTGGAAAGCGGAATGGTGTTCCAGGACAGGATGATGGTCCCGTTGGTGAGTCTTGCGCTCAAGGCCATGTTGACCGGTGTAGCGACGGGGATCGGATCCTGCTCCCAGCAGTTGGGGATGCCGTCGCCGTCGGAATCAATGCTGCAGCTCGTCACCAGGGCCGTATTGAACCGATGGCTGGTGCCGTCGCGATAGACCACGTTCGTGGAAGAGAAGAAACCCGTGTGATAATTGCTCACCCAACGGAAGTGTCCGCCGTTAGTGTAATCGGCGCCAAACTGGCCGTCGAGCCTTTCCGCGATGGACCGGCCGTTAAGCACGGCTTGCGCATAGTAGATGGTGAAGTTCGTTTCAAGCCTGATGCCCAGCCAGGCGGGAACCGTGTTGTCCTGATTGGTCATGAAGTTCCTGAACTCAAGGTAGTCCACGTACAGCGCGTTGGTGGGCCCGGTGCGCTTGAACATGAATGTGCTGCTGGGCCCCCCGTCCAGGATCAGACGGCCGAGGCCCGCGTTGGTGACAAAGCCGTCCGGTGAGCAGCCGCGGTTGGTTCCGGCCCAGACATTCGGAACCTGCTGACGGAACACCGAGGTGTTGGTAACGGTAGTGGCGAGCAAGCTGGCTCGGTGAGGCAGCAGCGGGAGGTTGAAACCGTTACCCGCGTTCCAGATGTTCTTGTTGGTGACAAAGTCCACACTGGTGTCCAGGCTGCCGTCATCGAGGTAGTTGGCAACGGAAAGCGTTAGGGTATTGCCGGCGTGCAGCACATGGTTGCTCACCAGCAGGCTGTCGCTCTGGATCAGGATCGTTCCCGCCGAGCCGCCGGCCAGGAAAGCGCCGTTGGTGAGAATGGCGGTTTGGGCCTGCCGCAACTGGATGGCGCCGTCGGTGGCCAGGAACCTACCGCTGTTTTGGAAATAGCTGGCAAAGATGGAGCTGCCGTAGTTGGTGACCCCGCCGCTGTTCACGAAGGCGGCGTAGGGGTTGGTCGAAGTGTCGGCGCTGGAATAGGGCGACGTCTGCGATCCGCCAAACACCATAAGGTCCTGAGCCTGGATGCCGCCGTGGTTGGTCAGATAGGCCAGCCGCGGCGTGGCAACCGGCCACAGGATGGACGGGTTGAGGTAATCTAGGATGCCGGCCGGAGTCCGGGAGTCCGGCGCGTTCGTCGTGAGGGTCAATCGGCGAGTGCTGATGAACAGGTTGGACGTGACGTTGAAGACATCCCTGATGTAAAGGCTGTCGTCGCCCGTGTGCGTGACGGCATTGGTAACAACGAGGTTGAGGGTCTGGACCATGAGCGGCACGATGGGCGCGAGCCGGAGATCTACGAACAGCACGTGGAAACGGTTGGTAATGTCGGCAACGATGTTGGTCCAGCGCGCGCTGTACAGGTCACAAATGCCGACGGGGCGCGGCAAAACGGGCTCCAGCACGTTGGTTAGGTTCAGGAGCCCGTTAGTGCTGCGCAGATAAAGGTCCGCAAAGGGCGAGGCGATTTCCGCACCGCTGCTGCCGCCGAAGTGGTTGGTGGCTCGCAACAGAAGGTAGCTCTCACTGTTGATTCGAGCATCGGGCAGGGCCAGGTGCTTGTCTGCTGTCAACTCAATGCGGCCAGCCATGTTGGTCACGTTTTGGCCCGCTACATCACTTGTGAGTGCCGAGTTCGGCAGAAACACCGCTTCGTAGGCTGACCATTGATTGGTGAAGGGGCCGTCAAATGTGTCCCTGGGGATGGCCGTCGGCGGCGCCGGCGGCCGATCCCCGAAGAACGGCCGGTTCCTGGCGATGGTATAGTTGACCGGCATACAGGTCGGACGGTTGAACCCGGCGCCGGCGTACCCGTTCGTGCGAAGCTGGAAGTTCGTATAGGTAAGGAAGGAATCGCTGATGTAGAGAAAGTTGGTCATGCTCCCCTGCGCGCTGGCGAAAACCGACGAAAGCTCTACCACCGTCGGCGCCATCACGGAGAATAGATTGGTTTCAAAATAAACCTTGGTGGTGATCAAGGGATTGGTGTTGCTCAGGAACACAGCGCGGACGGTGCGGTTGGAGGTGGACAAATTAGTCACATCCAAAAGATACGACACAAAATTGGTGCCCGCCAACTCTTGCCCAAAAGCAACGTAACTGCGGTTCGTGACAACGTGAGTCTGCGTTCCGTAATAAGCCAGAACCGGAATCATATTGGAGTCGTAAATACTATAAGACCACAGGGGCTGCGTGTCCGAGTCCCCGAGTCCCCAGTAACCGTCCACGAAGCCGACTCTGAAAAAGTTTTCGCTATTGGCACCAATGAAGCCGCTGGTCTCCATCTCTAGGGTCCCGTGGTTCAGGTCAATTCTCTCGCCTTTGAGGGTCAACAGGCTCTTAAAGCCCATGCTGATCGTGCCGGGATTGACAATGTTGGTCGCATCAACCAGGCACTTGGCGCCGGCGCCCGTGCCAATGAATTCATAGAGCAAACCGCCGATTATAATCACATTGGAGGTGCCGAGGGTGCCGCAAGCGATCGTGCCGTTGTTGTACAGGGATGAGGCCCGTCGCCGCAGGCTGTTGGTGTCCGAAGGGTTGGTATCCAGGCGGAAGCCGGTATTGCAGCTCATGAGCGCTCCGAAGTTGTTCGCAAAGTTGAGCGTGCTGGAAGTCTCATAAGGGCTTGCCGTGATGGGCAGCTCCCGACCGATGTTGGTGAAGTTAATAACGAACCGGCTGTGGTTGACGAAGTTGGACGCGTCAATCATCGGCGGCGTGTCCGGGGGGCATTCGATTGCGCCCCAGTTTTCGTAAGTGTCGGCCGTATCGCCGAAGACCGCCGGCGCCAGGGTCAGCGCTATCAGGCCCGAAATTAGCATGTGCTTCATAAGGATTCTCTCAAACGGGTCGCCCCGGTTAATTCGCAGTAATCACGGAGACGTCGCCACGTTGATCAAGTAACTCTGCTGAACGGTGCGGCCCGCGCTGTCCCTTGCCAGGATGACAGAATTATAGAACCCCATCTGGCCCGGGGTGCCGGAGATGAGCCCATTAGCCAAAAGGTTCAGCCCCGGTGGCAGGGCTGGTGAACCCGGTGCCAGCGACCAGGTGATGGGAGCCTGCCAATTTGGCGTGGCCGCGCTGGTGTGCAACTGGACGCTGTAAGGGATTCCATTGGTGCCATCCGGCAGGTACGGCGGAGAAATCTGAATCAATACCTGGTTTTCCAGATTGGCGATGCTTCGGCCACTCGGGTAAATGATGGGCGCGTTGGTGGTAGCATCGTAAGACGCCCAGATGAAATGCAGCACCGCCCCGGCCTCATCTACGAATCGCGGCCAGACGCCGGTCACATAGATCGGCCCGACCTTGTTGAACTGGAAGGTGACCGGCCCGCGGAGGACCCCCGGCCCCGCCAGATTGGGCTGCTGGCCGGTGAGGTCAAAGCTTGGGCTGGTGCGAGTGACTGTCGGAATGACTAACCCGGCAAAATCCGCGGCCGAGAAAAGTATGTCCGGTTGCGTCACCACGCGTTGGACCCGTTGCGAAAAAGGCGTGTAGTTGGTGACGGACGTTAACGTGTAATTATTGGTGACTGGGTTAAAGAACTGGCCCAGCAGGGAGTCAAAGTCGCGGCGAATAAACGTGACTTTCTCGATTCCCTGACGCAGCCCAATGCTGTTGGAGACGCAGAGCACGGGGTTGATTTGGAAGACGTTGTTGGTGAAGTACTGGATGACGAACTGGGTGAAGCTGTTGGTGTCGCCCGCCGGCGTGTTGGTGGCGCCGGTCGGCGTGTTGGTCGCCGACATCACCAAATTGGTGTACAAATTGGTCAACGTTGCCTGCAACATCGCAATCGAAACGCCGCACATATTGGTCGGCAGAATGAAGTATTGCCCCGCCACCTGGTTGGTTAAATACGTGATACTAGTCGTGTTGGTGACGAGCGGAGAGCCGATGGGACTCCAGGGGAGGTTGGTAATGACCGTCGTCTGAATTGTGATCCGGGTGGTATTGGTGTGATTGGCTATGTCCGGCAGCGGCACCACGGTCCAGACGTTGTTAATCCGCCGGACCGTTGCCAGGTTGTTGAAGGTGTGGCGATACCAGGTCTGGACGGTGAGCGTGCGGTTGGTCGCAAACTCCAGGTGCTGCGGCGTGCCCACCGGCTCGAATGGGTAATTGGTGAAGTAGGGTGTGATGTTGGTGACAAAGACGTTAGTGAAAACCGGGATCGTGGAGGCGATGCTTAAGCCCGGGAAAAGCGCCTGCAACGCCGCCGCATCGTTCGTCACCGCCTGCGAAGCCAGGAACGTCAGGTTTGACATGAACAGCAGATTCGTCGTATTGACGTCCGGCACGAAGGTAATCGAATTGGTGCCGGCTCCCTCGATGTTCATGTTGTTGGTGCGGTAAAGGTAGCGCAACCCGCCGATGTCGTCGCGGGTCAGGCCAGTGTGGAACCAGCCATAATAGTTTACGCTGGGTCTCATAAGCTTGGGCGACGCCAACGCGCTGAACGACACCCCGTTCGGGTCCACCAGGAACTCGACCGCATCGCTCACATCGCCACGGGGATTAGGAGGGCAAATCTGCGTGATTGAGAAAGTGAACAAATTGCCATTGACATAACGAGACGGCTCCCAGGTAACGGGGTCAAAGTTGCGCTGAATGACCGTGTAATCGTAGTTGGGACAACTCAAGTCCGGCAGGAGACCGCGGTCGCGCAAACACCATGTCCAGCGCTCCGGGTCAACCAGACCGAGCCGCTCGATGACCAACTCCATAACGGTGGACTTCAGATCGAAGAGATGCAGAGCGGAAGCGGTGTAGTTGATGCGCCCTTCCTCGATCGGAATCTCGTGGAGGTCCGCGCTATACGCGGACATATTGGTCAAGTTGTTGAAGACCGCCATCGCCGCGTCCACCGCCGCCACGCCATTGGCGCCGAAGTAATCCAGAAAACTCTGGTCGTACGCATAATACAGGATCGGCGTGTTCCAGCGACACTCCTCCCCAAGGTTGTGCGGATGCCAGGCGAAGTCGTCGGTCTTTGTGAACCAACCGCCCCCTCCCGTTACAGCGGTGTCAATGAATCTCACGTATCCGAGGCCATCGGTCTGCCACGCCTCGGGTTGGCCGAGCAAGGAGAAGGCCGAAGCCGACTGCGTGGAGGCGGCCAGGCTGAGCCAAACCATCCAACCACCACAACGATTGAGAAAACGCGACATATAAAAGCTCCTGTTAGCGCACGCGCACCAGCCGGTAGTAACGGGCCGGCGCGGCGCCGACATATACGGAATCAACCGTGCCCGGGGCAAACCGCATTCCGCCCAGGTTGGTCCAGATCTTGAGATTGGCCGAGGCTTGCACTTGATAGATCAAGCCCGGTTCGGTGTTCCAATTCAGGAAAAAACCTTGCACGGTGGGTTGGAGCTGAACACGCAGAACGCTGGCCGCACTGGTCGGGCAGGTGCCGGCGAGAAACTCGTTGAGGTTCGACGCCCCGTCACCGTCGGTATCCGCCGAGGGCGGATACATCGAGAACCAACTCCAGAGATCACTGCCAAAATAATAGACCATCCATTCGTAGGGAATGCCGCCCCAAGTGAGCATTCCGTAGGTGGCATTGGTCGTGGCGCCGGAGAGCGGCGAGGTGCGGCCATCCGTCAGCACATAGTCCAACTGGAAGCGGTGGGAACTGGCGGGAGCCAGACCGGTCATCGTCCACCAGGTGTTGGTGACCACTGCCGTCGGTGTCGGCGCTCCGTCGGCATAAACTTCGTAAGCGGCAACGTTGAAACCCGCCAGCGCCGGCCAACTCACCGCCAGAGCGTTCGAGCTCAAGACCGTCACAAAGGGCGCATCCGGCGCCGTCAGCGGCTGAAGGTTGGGAGCATACCGCTGGGCGTATAGGTCAAAGCCCGAGCCCAAACCGGCAAAACTGCTCCAGGCCACCAGAAACCGGTCGGCCCCGTCGGCGGCGACTGCCGGATGAATCTGGGCGCCGACGGTGGTCGTATTGACGAGGAATTCATCGCCCCGCGGCGTCAGATCGCTCCGCAAAAACCGCCCGATAACTGCCTCGCGCGAATCGTCCTGCCCCAGGCCAGTCCACACCGCCAGCACATCCCACCCAACCAACGCCAGCCTCGGACCAAACTGGTCCCCGAACCGATGTTGGTTCAGCCGAACGACCGACCCGGCAGCGGCACCGGTGTTGAGCAAAGCCCGGGCATACACGTCCCAACTGTTGGCCCCGAGACTGGTCAGATCTTTCTCGGACCAGGCCAGAACGAACCCGCCGCCAGGGGACGCCGCGACGGTCGGGTTGGCGCAGACGTTGGTGGAGGCATTGACGGCAATCTCGCCGCCGGCGGGCGAGCCGTTCGCGTTGAAAATCCGGGCGTAAATGTCCACGCTGTTGTCGAAGCGCTGCTGTTCGGAAACCCAGGCGACGACGAAGCGGCCGTCGCTCAATGCGGCAATGGACGGCGTGCGTTGGTTATAACTGGAGAACTGGTTGACGAGCAATTCACCGCCCACTTTCTGGCCTGTCGGCGTAAGCACCTGCGCGTACACATCCTGGTAGCTGTTGGCGCTGAACTGATTAAAACTGCCCCAGGTAATGACCAGGTTGCCATTGGCCAGAGCTGCGGCCGCTGGGGTCACTTGGAAGTTGTTGGTGAAGGTATTAACCAACACATCGCTGGAAGGCGTCACCCACGTGCCACTAGCCGTGAGGAAGCGGGCGTAGATGTGCTGATAGCCGCGCCGCCCTCCCTGCCAGACAAAAGCCGTCGCGCCGTTGCCCAGCAGGCAGACCTGGGGGCTTTCCTGATCACCCGCGCCAACCGCATTGACACGGAACGTGGACAAATGCCCGGACAGACTGCTGTTCAACCGGCGCGCGCTAATCCCCAAACCGTCACCGTCCGTGAGGTTGTCTTCCCAGACGAGGAAGCCGCCAGTAGTCTTGAAGCTGAGGTCAGGATGGACCTGGTCTCCTGGCAGCGAACCGGCAATGACGTATTCCACGCCATTGGTCTTATAGGAGTTGGTCTGGCCAAAAACAACCGCGGGGCTGGCAAGGATCAGGGCCCCGCCGACCACCAGGGACCGGGCGAACAGTGACAAAGACATACATTCAGGCATTTACGATGATCTGTGGCAACTTACACAGCTTAAGCAAGTTAGACGGGCCAACAACGGCACTTTCGTCAGTTCCCTTGCGCTCCCGCGACCACCGGGGGCTGCGCCGGAATGCCGGTCTGCGCGAACGGCATTTCGTCTTCCGTGTGTAACCGGTTGCCGGCTGGATCAATGAGTGTCGGGGTGACAAAGATCAGCAGGTTCTTCTTCCCGGAGGTCTTGGACTCACTGCGGAAGAGCCGGCCCACGAGCGGCAGGTCGCCGAGCACCGGCACCTGATCCTTGATCGTCGTCACCGTTTCGGCAAGCAGCCCTCCCA
>CAZHEW010000012.1:0-20463 GCA_964531815.1 uncultured Verrucomicrobiota bacterium | reverse complement strand
GGCTCTACTTCGCGAATCGCCAGCCCAACCCGCCTTTGCCCAACGCCGCCTACAAGCGGCAACTCGTCGAGGGGGCCAGGGTCTGGGGGCTGCCCAACCCGTACCAGGAGGAGCTTGGCCGGATCAAGGTTGCTTGACTTGGATCGCGGCCCGCGGCTCTGCCTCGCCCGGGGTGAGCGGGCAGGGGGGAAGGGAAACCGGGCTCGCGATTCGGACATCACGGCTTGGACCGTCCGGACCGCGCGAGCGGGCCAGCAGCCCGCGAGCCGGTAGCACGGAGGTCAGGCCTCGGCCCCGCCGCGGGACTTGCCAGGAGCATCCGGATCGAAGTTGAACAGCGGCAGCAACAGGGCCACCACAATGCTGCCGACAATCACTGCCAGAAACACAATCATCACCGGCTCCAGCAGGGAGGTCATCGCGTTGACGGAGTCGTCCACTTCGTTGTCGTAGGTGTCGGCAACCTTCATCAGCATATCCGGCAGGGCGCCGGTCTGCTCGCCTACATCCACCATGCCGGCCACCATCGCCGGAAAGACGGATGACGCCTTCAAGACCGGGGCGATCGGGTCGCCTTGCTTGACGTGCTGGTGAACGTTCGAGATGACTCGGCCGACGATGACGTTGCCCGCGGTCTCCCGCACAATGGTCAGGGCCTGAAGGACGGGCACCCCGCTGCTCAGGAGGGTCCCGAGGGTGCGGGCAAACCGGGAGATGGCAAGCTTGCGGAAGATGGGCCCGAACCCCGGCATCGTCAGTTTGAACCAGTCAAGGCAGTGGCGTCCTGGTTCGGTCCGCACGCCGAGCAAGAGGGCGGCGGTGACCGAGGCGGCCAGGACCGCCAGCAGCAGGATGTGTTGCTTCACCGCATCGCTCAGGCGCATCACGAACATCGTGAAAACCGGCAGGGAGCCTCCGCCCAGCAATCCCTCCAGAACTTCCTTGAACCGGGGCACCACATAAGTCATCAGCAGCATGAGGATTGTGGTGGCCACGGCCAACACCGCGCAGGGATAGTACATCGCCGCCTTGACCTTGCCTTTGATCTTCTGCGCCTTCTCCATGAAGTCGGCCAGCCGCCGGAGGGTGATGTCCAGCGCGCCGCTGATTTCGCCCGCTCGCACCATATTCTCATAGAGCCGGTTGAAGGTCCTGGGCCGCAACGCCAGCGC
This sequence comes from uncultured Verrucomicrobiota bacterium, assembly GCA_964531815.1. GTDB lineage: Bacteria > Verrucomicrobiota > Verrucomicrobiia > Limisphaerales > UBA8199 > UBA8199. The sequence continues at coordinate 19,291 of CAZHEW010000012.1, read as the reverse complement.
TTCGGCAAAGGAACGGCCGTTCTCGATGCTGACAGTGAGTTCCCCGATAATGCGCCGCAGGCCACTGCTCTCTGCCTGCTCCTGCAAAATTCTCAAGCCGCGCACCAGCGGCATGCCGGCCTCGATCAGTGTGGCCAGTTGACGGGTAAAGACCGTCAAAGTGGCCGCCGTCATGCCTCGGCCCCAGCCGAACATGGCCCAGCGCCGCTTCCTGGGCGCCGCCCGTGCCCCGGCGCGGGCCTGGACAGGCCGGCGGCCGCGCGGCGCCAGCGGCAGCACCCGCGTGGGAAACAACCCCATTTCCTTGATTCGCCGCACGGCTTCGCTTTGATCAGAGACCTCGAGTATCCCGCGGGACTCGGTGCCGCCGGGATCAACTGCCACATATGAGTAACTTGCCATAAACACCTCTCGGGTTTGAGTTCTGTCTGTGCCAATGGCCCGCAACGCGCATACCACTGGTTTAGACATGGCAAGCCGAATTGGCTCACGCCCAACGGTGAGATCCTGTCCCGCCGGGGCCGGAAAGGCGGTCCCTGGCCTCCCCGGCCTGGCCCGGGTGCGGCTTTACTGGTCGCCGATCAGATACCAGTCCGCGATGCGGTGAGGAAACTCCGCAATCCCGGCCTCGTCTCGATTGGTGAGAATGATAACGGTGAACTGCTTCTCGGGGAAACGCGTCAGGCACGTGGTAAAACCAACCGTGCTCCCCCGATGCCAGACTTCCCGCATGCCGCGATACTGGCCCAAGTACCAGCCGAAACCGTAGCGGGTGTCCGGCAGATCGGTGGCCGGGCCGGGGGTGAAGGCAAGCTTGAGCAGCTTCCGGCTGACGAGCTTGTCGGTATAGAGGGCCTGGTCCCACCGGTAGAGGTCGGCGACCGAGGAATAAATGCCGCCGTCGCCCAGCACGGAACTGGTCAGGCTTTGGTCTGTTCGCTTGAAACCGTCCCCGGCGGCCGAGTAGCCATAAGCGCGGTTGGGCACGACGGATACGCCGCTCTCGTAGGCCAGCGTCCGGCTCATCTTCAGCGGCCGGAAGATGTTCTGCTGCAAGAACCCGGCGAAGGTGTGGCCCGAACGCGCTTCTACGATCAAAGCGAGCAGCGCGTACGCCGAATTGCTGTAGCGATACTTGGTGCCGGGCGGGAAGGACGTCTGGTCCTGCAGCATGAGCAGCCGCAACACGTCGCGGTCCAGCACCGGAAGCTCAGTGCCCTTCGGGATCAGGTCCTCGTAATCCAGCAAACCCGAGGTGTGGGTCAACAGGTGGCGCAGGGTGATCTCCCTGCCGTAGGCGGGAAACTCAGGAAAGAAAGCGGTCAGGCGCTCCTCGAAAGACAGCTTCTTGCGCTCGGCCAGCATCAGCACCGCCATGGCGGTGAACTGTTTTGTGACCGACGCCAGACGATAGTTGGTGTCGGGACCGCAAGGGGCTTTCTCCTCCACATTCGCTGAGCCGTAGCCTTTGGCGACAACCACCTTCCCGCGGTGGATGACCATCACGCTGGCACCGGGCGACCCGGGCTGGTTGAAGTTCTGGAACAGAGCGTCGAGCTTGGGCGTCAGCGTGTCAGCTCGGTCGGATGCGGCATGGGCCGATAGCGTCATAGCAGCAATAATCAACAGGCGGATGAACACGCCCGGAGCATCGCAGATTAATCCCGGTTGCCAAGCACCGAGCGAAGAAGTGTCCGTGCGCCACCGGTCAGGCGTTAAGGACTTCCAGCGCAGCCCTGCTCGCCGGGCAAGACCGTCTCTTGCCCGGGAACCGACCGAGCCGGCGAGGTGCAACGCTCACGTTCGAACCAAACATAGAGCACGGGCAGCAACACAAGCGTCAGGAAAGTCGAGCTGAGAATCCCGCCGATTACGACCGTCGCCAGGGGGCGCTGGACCTCGGCGCCGGGACCGGTCGCCAGGGCCATCGGCACGAAGCCGAGGCTGGCCACAAAAGCTGTCATTAACACCGGCCGCAGCCGCGTCATCGCGCCCTCGAACACCGCCTGGCACATGGCCAGTCCCCGGGCGCGCAGCTCGTTGAAGTAGCTGATCATCACCACACCGTTGAGCACGGCGACGCCGCTCAACGCGATGAAACCGACCGCCGCCGTGATGCTGAAGGGCATGCCGCGCAGGTAGAGGGCCAGCACGCCTCCAGTGATGGCCAGCGGGATGCCGGTGTAAATAAGGAACGCCTGCCGCAGGCTGCCGAAGGCGAGGAAGATAAGCAGGAAGATCAGCACCAGCGCCGCAGGCACGACGATCAACAGGCGCAGGCGCGCCTCTTGCAGGTTCTTGAACTGCCCGCCAAACTCGTAGGTGTAACCCTCGGGAAACTGAATCTGCGCCCGAATCCTCGCCTCGGCGTCCTTCACGAACCCCTCCACGTCACGGCCGCGCAGGTTGATCATCAGCGCCACGCGCCGATGCCCTTCTTCATGCACGATCGGGTCCACGCTGGCGACGGTTCGGAACTCCGCCAGCTTTTCGAGCGGCACCAGCCCGTGCTCGCCGACCCGCACCGCCAGGGTGCGGATTTCCTCGAGACGCTCGCGCAGGCTGCCCGCCAGGCGGACGACGACCTCGTGCCGCCGGTTGCCTTCGTAAATCAGGCCGACAGTCTGCCCGGCCAGCGCCGTGCTGACCGTCCGGTTCACGTCGGCCGCGTGCAGGTTGTACCGCCGCAATGCCTCGCGGTTGAGGATGATCTCCAATATCGGCGCGCGGCCCTGCGCCTCGAACTCGACCTCGCCCGCGCCGGGCACCTGGTCCAGGATCGCCTTGGCCTTCTCAGCCAGACGCTCCATGACGTCGTAGTCTGAGCCGGTAATCTTGAGGGCCAGGTCGGACCGGACGCCTTCGAGCAGCTCGTTGAAACGCATCTCAATGGGCTGTGCGAAGAGAAAGCTCTGGTCGGGCAGTTCGCGGGTGATTTCCTGCTCGAGGAGCGCGGCCAGGGCGGACTTGGCGATGGGCCGGCCGTTCACCTGGCGCCATTGGTCGCGCGGTTTGTAGAAGATGTAGAGGTCGTTTTGGCTGGGCGGCATCGGGTCGGTCGCAACCTCGCTCGTGCCCAGGCGGCAGAAGACGCGTTCCACCTCGGGCACCTTGAGCAGCAGCTTTTCGGTGGCCATCTCCATTGCCAGCGAGGCATCCAGGTTCATGCTGTTGGTGCGATAGACCATGACCGTGTGGGAGCCTTCGTCCAGCTTGGGCGTGAACTCCGCGCCGAGCTGCAAGAACGCCAGCACGGAGAGCGTGGTCCAGACGATCGTGCTCACCGCGATGAGCCAGGGCTTGGCGAGCACCAGCCGCAGGGAAGGCGCGTAGGCCAGCTTCATCAGGCGCACCAGCCGGTTGTCTTCCTCGCTTACTTTGCCGCCCAGCAGGTGGGAACAGAGCACCGGCATCAGCGTCAGCGCCAGCACCAGCGCGCCGCCCAGCGCCAGCATCACGGTGATCGCCATCGGATGGAACATCTTCCCCTCGACGCCGGTGAGGGCCAGGATCGGCACATAGACGATCGTGATGATGAGCACGCCGAAGAACATCGGATTGGCGACCTGCCTGCTTGCGGCGCCCACTGTCTCCAAACGCTCGACCGGGCTCAGCACCCGGCCCAGCTCTTTCTGCCGCTCGCCCAGCCGCCGGACGATGTTCTCCACCATCACCACCGCGCCGTCTATGATCAGGCCGAAATCCACCGCCCCCAGGCTCATCAGGTTGCCCGACACGCCGAACCGGATCATGCCGGTCAGCGCGAACAGGAAGGACAGCGGGATCGCCGCCGACACGATCAGCGCCGCGCGCCAGTTCCCCAACATCAGCAGCAGGACCACCACCACGAGGATCGCGCCCTCGAACAGGTTCTTCTTCACGGTGGCCACCGTGCGATCCACCAGGTCAGAGCGGTCGTATTGCGTGCGGATCTCGACCCCGGGCGGCAGGCGGGAGGCGATTTCACGCAGGCGCTCGCCGAAGCGTTTTGCGACGATGCGACTGTTTTCGCCGGCCAGCATCATCGCCGTGCCGAGGATTGTCTCCTCGCCGTTCTCCGTCGCCGCCCCGGTGCGGAAGCGGGAGCCGATGGCCACGTCGGAGACGTCCCCGACCAGTATCGGCGTGACACCGCCGCCGAATTTCACCGGCAAGCCGGCGATCTCCTCGACGTTGCGCACCCGGCCCACCGTCCTGACGGTAAGCTGGTTCACGCCGCTGTTGATGACGCCGCCACCAGTGTTCTCCACGTTCTCACCTACGACCATCGCCAGGTCGTCGAACGTCAGGCCCGCCTGTTCCAGGTCGCGCGGGCGCGGTTGAATCACGAGCTGCTTTTCGTAGCCGCCGCTGGCGTTGATTTCCGCGAGCCCCGGCGTCGTGCGCAACATCGGCTTGATGGTGAACTCGTGCAGCTCGCGCAACTCGCGCAACTGCTCGAAGCGATCGGCCGGCCGATTCGTGGCATCGGCGCGCCAGGCCACGGTGTAATAGTAGATCTCGCCCAGGCCGGTGCTGATCGGCGCCAGCTTCGGGGTAAGCCCCGGCGGCAGGCGGTCGGCCACGGCCTGCAGCCGCTCAGCGACCAATTGCCGGGCACGGTAGATGTCCATGCCGTCCCGGAAAATAAGCGTGACCTGCGAGAGGCCGAACTTGGTCAGGGACCGCATCTCCTCGACGCCCTGAATGCCCGACAGCTCCATTTCGATGGGCACCGTGACAGCCTTCTCGGTTTCCTCGGGTGCGAGCGCCAGCACCTCAGTGTTGACCTGGACCTGCGGGCTGGTGATATCCGGCACCGCATCAATCGGCAGGCGATAGGCCGACCAGAGGCCGATGCCGAGTGACACCGCTGCCACCAGCAAGAGAAACGGACGCTGCCGCAGCGAAGCATCAATGAGACGGTGCAGCATGGCGAGTCCTTCAGTGCGCGATCAAAGAATCGAGCGGCTTCCCGAGGAGAACCTCCAACTGCTGCCGTTGGTCGAGGGCTTCGTGGCGTGTTGCCAGCAGGGCTTCCAGCGCGTCCAGGTATTTCAGTTGCATCTCGACGTAAGTCGTCACCGGCACGGCGCCCAGCCGGAAATGCCGGTCGGCCAGTTCCGCGGCCTCGCGGAACTGGGCCTGGGCGTCCGGACGCCACTGCGCCATCTCCGCGAGCTGCGTTTCGAGCGCCAGCGCATGGTCGGTTACCCGCCGCTCGACGTCCCGCTGCGTGGCGCGCAGGGAGGCTTGCGCCTGCTGTTCGCGGGCCCGGGCCGCCTCGATGTTGCCTCGGTTCCGGTTCCAGAGGGGCAGCGGCATGCTCACACCCATCCCCACGATCCGTTGCTCATCGTTCGCGGTTTCCGCGGCGTAAAACGGCGCGAGGGTAACCTTCGGATAGCGCTCGTTCCGGGCCAATTCCACATGGAATCCCTGCTGGGCCAGTTCGGTCTGCCGCATTCGCAGCTCAAAGCTGTTCGTCGCCGCCAGGTCCAGGAGCGCCGGCAGCGGCGGCGCATTGGTCGGCACGTCGAGCTTGCCCGTAAGCCGCAGGGGCGCGCCGGCCGGCGAACCGCGCAACTGGTTAAGCTCCAGCAACGCCCCCTGGAGCTCGCGTTCGGCCTGCGCGGCACGGCGCTGCAGCGTGACGGATGTCGCCTCAATGATTCGCTGATCCAGCAGTGGCGTCACCCCGGCCGAGTCGCGTTGCACCAGCACCTCGAGCAGCGAGCGGAACCGTTGCGCCACCTCGTGCACCGCGTCAGCTTTCTGTTGCGCTGCCAGCGCCAACTGCGCTTTGGTGCGCGCCCGGGCGGCCAGCGACGCCTGAAACTGCGCCAGCCCGAGCTCGGCCAGTTCCACCTGCCGGTTGGCGATCGCCTTCCGCAATGCGATGCGCCCCGGGTATTCGAAGCTCTGCGCCACGGAGACCGACCATGCCACCCCGTCTCCCAGCACTGAACCGCCGCGGTCCCAGACCCGCTTGCTGCCCAGATCGGCCGACAACTCCGGGTTCTGCCACTGCGCCGCCGTCCGGCGACCCGCTTTGGCAGCGGTGATCTCGGCGCGGTAGAACTCCAGCTCCGGATTGTTCCCCACGACGGCCTCCACGACAGCGTCCACGGTCAGCGTGTTGGAGACAGTATGAGCCGCGGCAGCCGGGGCGTCGGCCCCCGCAGCTCGCAACAGACAGCAGACCAGGCCGGCCAGTGACCACGATAAGCAGCGCAGGTAATCCAAGTGTGGCTTTAGTCTCATAAGCATTCTACCGGTGCCGGAGTATAACCATCCGCCTTCAGCGCGCCAGACAGAATCCATCCCTTAACGAACCGGCGAGCGCCGCGTCAGTGGTCCTTGCAGGCCATGCTATCGGGCGCGACATAGTTCGGCCCGTCGAGCCTTGGCCCCGCAGGGCGGTGCTCGGTAGGGAACCACCGCCTCGGCCAGGTCTCCCACATAGCTCCCAGTTATTGAACCGTAGACACCCTGACCCGTTGGAAACGACGTGAGCCTAATTCCCCCCGCGCCATACCCCGTCCCCTGGCCGTGGTTCCTCCGTCGTACCTCCGTTGCTCCTCCGTCCCTCCTCCCACCGCCTGTCGGAGGTGGAACGGAGGTGGAACGGAGGTGGAACGGAGGAGCAACGGAGGAGTGACGGGGGTGCTACGGTGGCAACCGCTTGCCACTGCGGTTATTGGCATCTATTTGCCGAGCCTGTTGGTGGGTATGGGCTATGGGGGTGGCCTTGGAGACCCGGCCTTCCTTTCTCAAGTCTGAGAAACAGGGGCGGGTTGCCGGGAAGGCGGGCTGCCCGTAGAGTGGCGGCGCATGATCAGAAGTTTCAGACCGCTGCCACGTCGCTTTTTTGAGCCATCGGCGGAGGTGGTGGCGCCCGCGTTGCTTGGACATTGGCTGATTCGCAACACGGTGAACGGGCCGTGCGGCGGCGCCATTGTCGAAACCGAGGCGTACTTGGCCAACGATCCCGCCTGCCACGGCGCACCGGGACCGACGGCGCGGAACCGCGTAATGTTCGGCCCGCCGGGGCATGGCTACGTGTATCTGATTTACGGCAACCATTACTGTGTGAACGCGGTCTGCCAGCCGGCGGGAGTGGCGGAAGCGGTGCTGATTCGCGCGGTGGAAGTGGACTTCGGAGAGGCATTCATGCGCGAGCGAAGGCCGGTCGGGGCCGCAAAGGAACTGACCAGCGGCCCTGGCAAGCTGTGCCGGGCCATGGCCATTGATCGCGGGCTGGACGGGGTTGATATGTGCGACGTGACTGCGCCGCTATTCGTGGCAAGGAATCCGGCAGTGGCGAAGTTCCGACGGGAGCGGGGGCCGGTGGTCACCACCTCGCGGGTGGGCTTAACGAAAGCCGCCGATGCGCCGCTGCGGTTTTGCCTGGCGGGGAGCGTGTTTGTGTCGCGACCGAGACCTGAGGGGCGCGGCGATTAAGCTGGACGGTCGGGCTGGGGCGGCGCATACTGCGCGCCAATACCTCACTTGGGGCAAATCACCTGATATGGAAGATAAGATTTTAGGCCTGCTTGGCCGGCCGAATTACACACCGCTCAATGCCGCGGAGTTGCGGGCGCAGCTCGGGCTGCGCCGCGACCGCCAGAGAGAACTGGAGCACCTGCTGGCGCGCCTGGAGCGCCATGGACAAATCGCGCGCATCAAGCAGGGCAACCGCTATGCGCTGCCCCAGGCCGCCGACCTGGTGCCGGGGCGCATCCGCATGAACCGGCAGGGAGTCGGCTTCGTGCAGGCGGACGATCCGAAGGCCCCGACCATCCGGGTTCCGTTCGACGCCACCTCGACGGCGCTGCACGGGGACCATGTGCTCGTGCGGCGGGACGTTCTCCCGCGCATCGCACCGCGGCAGAAGGCGGACGAAGTCACTGGCCGCGTGGTGCGCATCCTGGAGCGGGCGCGCACCCAACTGGTCGGCACCTTGCAGCGCGGCCGGCAGTTCCTCTACGTGATCCCGGACGACCCGCGCATTTCCCACGACATATACGTCGCGCCCCCGCGCGATGCCGGACGGCCCGCGCGCGTGGGCGACAAAGTGGTGGTCGCGCTGCGCGAATGGAAATCGCGCCAGGCGAACCCCGAGGGCGAGATCATCGAAGTGCTCGGCCCGCCCGACGCCGAGGGGGTGGATATGCTTTCGGTCATCCGCCAATACCGGCTGCCGTTGCATTTCCCGAAGCGGGTGTTGCAGGAGGCGGAAGCCTTCGGGCGGGAAGTGAAGGCGGCGGAAAGAGCCGGACGCGTGGATTGCCGCAGCCACCAGGTCGTTACCATTGACCCGGACGATGCCAAGGATTTCGACGATGCGATCTGCCTGCAACGCAGCGGGCCGGGCCATTGGAAACTGTGGGTCCACATCGCCGACGTGTCGCATTATGTCCGGCCGGGCAGCGCGCTCGACGAGGAAGCGGCCAAGCGTGGCAACTCGACTTACCTCGTGGACCGGGTCGTGCCGATGCTGCCCGAGGCTTTGAGCAATGAGCTGTGCTCGCTCAAACCGCAGGTGGAGCGGCTGACCAAGTGCGTCGAGTTCCTCCTCTCCGCGGAGGGGCGGGTGTTGAAGTCGCAATTCTACCCGGCGGAAATTCTCTCGCAGCGCCGCTACAATTACCGCGAGGTGCTGGCTCTGCTCCAGCGCCGACCGAAGGACCCGATCGAGCAAATGCTCCACGACGCCAACGCGCTGGCCCAGAAGATCCGCCGCGCACGGTTCAAGGCCGGCTCGCTGGACCTCGACTTTCCGGAGACCAAGATTCGCCTCGATGACCGCGGCCGGGTGTTGCGCATGGAGAAGGTCGAGAACGACATTTCGCACCAGCTCATCGAGGAGTGCATGCTGCTGGCCAACGAGGCGGTCGCGGGCCGGCTGATGTCCTTGAATCGTCCGGCGGTCTATCGCATCCACGAACCGCCCGACGATAAGCGGCTCCAGGAATACCGCCAGGACGTGCTGAGCCATCATATCCAATGCGGCAGCCTGTCCAACCGCCACGAGGTGCAAAGACTGCTGGAGAAGCTCGGCCGGCTGCCAATCGGCCAGGCGCTCAAGATCGGCTTCCTGAAGTCGCTCATGCGCGCCCGCTACGCCGTCGAGCCGCTGGGCCACTACGGCCTGGCCAAGAAGAAATATACCCATTTCACCTCCCCGATCCGGCGCTACGCCGACCTGGTCGTGCACCGGACCCTGTTTCAGCCACCGGGCCAGCGCGCCGCGGCGAGGTCCCTCAAGGAAGTGGCGGATCATATCTCCGAGACCGAGCGCAATTCCGATGACGCGGAGCGCGACAGCCGGGATACCAAGATGTTTGCTTTCCTTGGGGCGCAGCTCAAGTCCCCGCACCCGCCGCGCTATGACGCGCTGGTGACCGATGTGCGGAACTTCGGCTTCTTTGTGGATGTGCCGGAGTTGGGCATGAGCGGGCTGCTGCCGCTGTCGGGATTGAGCGACGACTTCTATCAGTTCGACGCCCGGCGCGGCCAGCTAATCGGCCGCCGCACCCGCCGCGTGTTTAAGCTCGCCGACAAGGTCGAGGTGCAGATCGCGAAGGTGGACACGTTCAAACGTCAGGTGGACTTCAAGCTTGCGGCTCCAGCCAAGAGGCCCCGGTAGCGGTCGGAGTTGCCGCTCACGGAAGAGGCGCCTTCCCTGGGGCGGGGCTGCCCGTATCGAGCGATGGCTCTACGAGAGCGTCTTCACCGTCTCGACTTGTTTGATGAGCCAGTCACGTTCGACCTTGATCAGCCGCAGGCGCAGCTCCTGCAAGTGGAACTCCTTTCCGCCGGACGCGTAGGTCACGTCTGCTTCGCCTGTGACAGAAACCTCGGCAGACATTTTGTCGGGCGAGAGGGTGACCTTGATGTCAGGGAATCGCACACTGAGGCTCCGGCAAATCCGGCGGGCGGTCACGGCCACCTGCATGATTTCATCCCGCCCGCTAAAGGTCCTTTGGGCGCCGGGCACATTCAGCGTGACCTCGACATCAAGGGCGAAGTACTCGGCGAGTGAACTGGCGGCCCACGCCTGGGCCGCCAGCCCTTGGTTCGAGGAAAAGGACGCGGTTTGGGCCATTTCCCCGAGCCGCTTCTTGATGATCTTCTCCGGGTTGGGATACAGCATCCTCCAGGCCCCAATGCCCACCGCGGCCAGGGCCGCCAGCAGCATGATTCGAATCGCCCATTCTTTCATAAAAGCACCTTGCCGAGGATGAACGCGCGCGGCGCGCGGCCTTGCTCGTGCCCCTCCCGTGAATTGTCGCGGTTGTCTCCGACCAGGTAGTATTGGTCCGGCCCGACCTGGACGGGGTTCTGATTCCAGTCGCATGGGAACTTGACGTAAGGCTCGGCCAAAGGCTGGCCGTTGATCAGCAGTTGGCCGCGTCGGAACGCCACGGTTTCGCCCGGCAGACCGACGATCCGTTTCAGATACATCCGGTGCGCGCCGGCCAGCAGACGAACGGCCACCACGTCTCCGCGTTGCGGCTCGTGGAACAGGTAAGCCAGGCGGTTGACGAAGTTGACGCCATTCTCCTTGTAAGTCGGCAGCATGCTGGCGCCATCCACACGAACGGGCACAAGCACGTAGCGAAAGACGATCAAAGAGGCAACGACAAGCAGGACGACGCGCACCAGCGTGCGCTTGGGGTTGCGCCCGATGAGGACTCGCTGCCCCCAACCGGGCTCCAGTCCTGCCTCGATGCTTGTTGCCATACCGAAAAACGCGTCTCCCCCCAGAATGTGCCTGTCGTGACACCTTGGCAAGCACGGGAAAGGGCCATGCGCGACCCAGCGCCGTTCTGCGTTTTGGCTTGAGTCACACTCGGCGCGGCGGTATAGGAAGAGCCCATGCCGATTCATCTACCAGTCCTTTCGCGCCGCCAGTTCCTCGTGCGTTCCCTGGCTGGGGGCGCGGCACTCGCGCTTGCTCCTGAACTGTTCGCTGCCAGCAGGCGTAATGACCCAAATTCCTGGGCGCTGCTATCGGACATCCACCTCGCCGCCGACGCCGGTTTGGTCCAACGGCGCATCAACATGACGGACCATTTCACCGGCGTCACGCGCGAGGTGCTGGCTCTGCGCAAGCGCCCTGCCGGAGTCTTTATTACCGGCGATTGCGCTTACAACAGCGGCCAGGTCGGCGACTATGCTCAGATGGCGGCTTTGTTGAGGCCGATCCGCGAAGCGCAAGTGCCGGTCTGTCTCGCCCTGGGCAACCACGATCATCGTGAGCGGTTCTGGGAAGCATTGCCGGACGAGAAAGCCGCCCAACGGCTGCTCGCCGACAAGCAGGTTGCGCTGTTGCGGACCCCGCGCGCGAATTGGTATGTGCTCGATTCGCTCGAGACGACCCTCGCCACGCCCGGTTTGCTCGGCCAGGCGCAGTTGGATTGGCTGGCCAAGTCGCTTGACGCCAACCGCAACAAGCCCGCACTGGTCCTGGCGCACCATAACCCGGGCACGATGGCGAGCGTCGGGGGCCTGAAGGACACGGAAGCGCTGTTTGCGGTCATCCGTCCTCGCAAGCAGGTGAAGGCCTACATCTTCGGCCATACCCACGTCTGGCATGTCGAACAAGACCCCAGCGGCATACACCTGATTACCCTTCCCCCGGTCGCTTATGTCTTTCGCGAGGGCGATCCCGCCGGTTGGGTGCATGCGACGCTGAAGCGCAACGGCATGCGGCTCGAACTGCGGTGTGTGGATCCCACGCACAAAGCGCACGGCCAGGTCGTCAAGCTTCAGTGGCGGGCCGCATAGCGCCGCGCAACCGGCTCCCGCCCGGCTCCAGGCAACATGCGATTGATCGGCCATCTGGCGGACGAAAAGGCCGCCCGCATCTTTGCGGACTACCTCTATGTCCAGCAGATCGAGAGCCATCTCGAATTCGAGAAAGCCGAGGGATGGAGCATCTGGATTACCGACGAGGACAGAATAGGCGATGCTGCCAAGCTGTTAACGGAATTCCAGCAGAGTCCCGCCGATCCAAAATACCAGGCCCAGGCCAGGGGCGCGGCTGAACGGCGAGCCGAGACCAAAAAGAGCGAAGCCGGCTACCGCAAGAAGCAGCGTGAACGGCGGCATCTCTTTCGGCCTTTGAACGCCTACGGCTTCGGGCCGCTGACCTTCGTGCTGATGGCGATCAGCGTCACGGTCTTCATCCTGTCCGGCCTTGGCAAAAACTTCCAGCCGATCCTGGGGCTGTTCATCGCGAATTTTGCTGCCGGCCATCCCTCCGGGCTGGGCCTGCCCGAAATCCTCCATGGCCAGGTGTGGCGCCTGGTAACGCCCATCTTTATTCATTTCAACCTGCTCCACATTCTCTTCAACATGCTCTGGCTGCACGACCTGGGCAGCATGATCGAGGGGCGGCAGTCCTCCGGCCAGTTGGCCCTCCTGGTGCTGGTTATGGCGGCGGGCTCGAACCTGCTGCAGTTCTGGTTCGGCGGGCCGATGTTCGGCGGCATGTCAGGGGTGGTTTATGGGCTGCTGGGCTACATCTGGATGCGGGGCAAGTTCGATCCCGGGTCCGGCTTGTATCTGCATCCGACGACCTTGACGATGATGATCATCTGGTTCTTTGCCTGCTTCACCCCCATCGTGCCTCACGTGGCCAATGCGGCCCATGCAGCGGGCCTGGTCATGGGCATCGCCTGGGGCTACCTCTCCAGCCTGCGCTACCGCTGAAGAGGCTGGTTACTTGAAGAAATCATCCAGGTCATCCAACTCAAGGATATCGTCGAAGTTCCTCCCGCTCTTCTCCAGAATCTCCTTGATCTGCGGTGATACCCATTTCTTCGGCTTCTTCCGCTCCTTTGGCCGCAACCGGTAGTAACCGGAGGCATCGGACTCGAGGATTTCCTTCTCGGCGAGACGCAGCAAGACCGGCATGGCCCAGTTTGGCTCTTCGCGGAACCGCCATTTGCCTGCGGCGCGCCGGGCGATTTCGCGCGGGGAGACGAACTGGCCGCGGCAAGCCTTCAGATAGTTACAGATGTCTCTCTCGTCCGCATCCATTCCCGCCATGGTAGCAGTTCGCACGCCAAAGGCGATGCAAATCTGTCAGCCGGCGGCAGGGCGGGGGGGGCGGCGCGCTCTCCGGATTACTTCCTGCCGCATTGCGCCACCACGGTGGCTGAGCCGATGTTGCCGGGCAACCACACCCATTCGCCTTTGAACTTCTTCCAGGGCCTGCCGTTCACCTGGACCGAAGCCAGGCCGCGGCCGCGGGGTTCGCGAAAACGCAGACGAATCTCACTCGGGAGGTTGCGGCTTGGGGCATCCAGCCTGGCCTTGATCTCATTCTCGCCGCCGGTGAAGACGATGCTGGTGAGGCCGAAATGGGTGGCGGTGCGCTCGATGCCGCAACGCTGGCCGGGCCGCAACCACTCGCGCGGGATGGCCTGGCCAAGAAGCAATGCGTCGCCCTCCTCGCGCGCGAACAAATAGCGCAGCCATCCGGCGGCGTTGGATTCATCGGAGCTCTTGTAGTGATCGCCAGTCCAGTCTCCCAACGCCGGCAGCGCGTGTTCAGTGTTCATGCGTTCGTCGGGGAAATAGCTGGCAGCCTGAGCGTTGAACAGGGCGCGCAGGGCGTGCTTGACGTCGTCGCGGTAAAGGTAAGGTTCGACATCGAGGAGCAGGCAGGCCTGCATCGAGATGCCGCCGCGGCCAAACCAGTGTTTGTCAAAGTCGTCCAGGGGATAGCCGTATTGGTGTGAAAGGTAGCGGTTGTCCTCGTAATCCTTGATGATCCACTCAGCCTCCGGCGAATGCGGGCTGAGCGCCCCGCTGATGAGCAGGTGCAGCGAGCCCTCCAGCGTCTCGCAAATCCAGCCGAAGTAACGTCCCCGCCGGTGGACCATCGAAGGAATGTGCGGCACCGACGTGCCATCGCGCAGGCGCACCACCGGCGACCGGTTGGAGGCTTTGCGGAAGTTCGCCAGCAGGTTTGCGTGATATGCATCGGCCTCTTTGCGCAGGCGCGGGCCGTCCGGATGCGCGATTTGCGCCAGCGCCCAGGCGGCGGAATCAAGGCCGCGCCAGGTGTAGCAACTGGTGGAAAGCCATGTCCACCAATCGCCGATGTCTTCGAGGCTGCCCGCGGGCAAAAGGCCGCGCTCCAGCTCATGGCGGTCGGCGGTGCGTTTGGTTTCATTGATGATCCAGTCCGCGCCGGCGAGGATTCCCGGCGTGGCGTGCCGCAGCCAGGCGGCATCGCGCGTGAACCGGTAATGCTCCGCCAGCATCCACAGAATCCAGCCGTGGTGCTGGTTGTAGCCGCCGGCCTCAAGGCCGCCGGCGCCGTAAAGGACGCCTTGCCTGGTGGAGAAATCTCCCGGCAGCGCGGCGGTGCCCTGGTAGTGCAGCCAGGCCTCCAGGCATTCCTGCGCCTCCTTGTGATAGCCGCGCCGATCCAGGTCCGCGGCCATCATGCACGATTCGTTGCCATAGGCGCCGTAACTGAAAGAGCCAACGCGGGCAAAGCGCCGCGCGGAGCTGTCGGGATCACCCTCGCAGTTGATGAGCAGATGCCCCGCCTGGGCCCGGTAAAACTCGTTGAGCATCGGCTCGGGCGTGATGAGCCGGGCGCTCTGGTCCAGCCGGCGGCTCCAGTAACCGGCAACCTCGCGCTTCTCCCGCTCGAAATCCAGTCTCGCCAGCGCGTCCTGCTCGGGCTTCTCCGTCAGCACGACGTAGGGGATCTTAACGATGACGGATTGGCTCTGCCCGGGCGCCAGCGTCCAACGCCAGTTTAGGATGCCTGCTTCAGCGGCGGGCGCCTGGCCGGCGAGCACCTGCCCGCGGACATGCTCGCCGAGCCGGAGAAAACCTCTCTCGTCCAGCCGAAGCGGTTTTTCAGTGTCGCCGCTCTTGTAGCTCAGCGGCAGCGCTGCCGTCTGCGGCGAGGCGGTGGTATTGGTGAAGGAGAACTTGGCCAGAAACACAGTGAAGGTGTCGGCGGCGGGGACCGCGCTGCCGGCCTTTGCCCCGTTCAGCTCAGTGGCAAACGCGGTCTGGGCAATGCGCACCCCGTTGGTTTCCCAAACCGTGTGAGCAATCGGCAGACACGCCGCCTCTATGGTGCGGAAGACTGGCACCAGGGATGGTTGGAACCGAAATCTGACCGGGCCGGGCTCCAGGGCCAGGCGCGGGCTTTCCCTGCCCGCGCGCCGCAGCAGGTAATGGTCGTTGGAGCGGAACCGCACGGTGCCGTCGGCATCCAGCCGGAACCGCTGTCGCCCGCTGTCCAATCCCAGCGGCAGATAAATGTGCGACTTCTTCGGCGGCATTCCTTCCCAGGCGGCACGCCAGGTCTGCTCCGGCATTTCAGCGACACGGTCGTAGAGAGACTTGCCGGCGGTAAGCTCCTGAGCGGCAGCCACGGCGGCATACTTGCGCGTATCGCCTTCCGGCAAAACCGCCACGCCGGCGTGCGGCACAAAGATTACCCCCTGCTTCAGATCGTCCACAGCGAAAGTGAAGACGGCCTGGCCGTTGCGCACTGTCACCAGGGTTCGGTCCAGGGTGTTGGGGTCCGGGTTGGCTGTCGCCCGCAGCTTCAGGACAGAGCTGCGGCGTGAAAGCTGTTTGAACTCGTCCATGAAGCCGTTGAACACCTCGAAACCGGTCTTGCTGGCGGGCGCGGATTTCCAGGCCAGTGTGACGGCGCAAGGTTCGAGTGTGGAGTCCGTCAGGGCCTCTATGCGCTCGACCTTCGGCAGCGGCGCCGCGGAAGCCACACGAAGTTTCAACGTGTAACGGAAGGCAGCCGGATAATCCTTGATCTGGGGGAACTCCTTCGCGTTCACCGGCCGGAAGGTGAATGTGACGACATTCCCCTGCGCCCTGGATTCGGTGTCCGCCACGCGCCACTTGTAGGTGTGCCAGTTGCCCAGTTCCATCCAGCCGCTGAAGCCGCTGCCCGGCGCGCTGTCCTTGGGAAAGTGTTCTTCAGGCCAGCGGCTGCCCCAGTATTCCAGGCGGACGTTCTCAGGCGCAGCGATCGCCTCGGCGAAGTGTACAACCACTTGGTGGACCTCACGCGGGTCCTCCCACATCACGCCGTTGCCTTCGGGCAGCGGCAAGCCAAAGGGCGCGGCGTCAAACGGCGCGGCCCGCAGAGACAGGCTGACGCAGGCGATGGCGAGAACCAGCATTCGGGTGAGCGGGCAGAAGGGCAGGGCGGAGACTTTTCGGTTCGAGTTCATGGCTTCTCAGAGCGGCTCTTTGATACCCGTGCGCAGACCCGAAGTCGAGGATCTTCTGAAGTCCGTGGTTTGGCCACAGCGGTCGTGCCGAGCTGCGTCAGGCTGGCGCAGCGCGTATGTATGAAGCTGCCGGAGGAGCGCGGGCATCTTGCCCGCTTTGCGGATTGCGGATCAGATAAGCGGTCAAGATGCCCGCGCGCTTTCATGCATACGCGCCGCGGCTGCTGAGGGCGGGTGAATGAACGCTTTACAGCCCTGCCTCGACCGTGCAGGATAGGAGCGTGGAAGTAGCGTCGCTTCGCGAGACCAGTGTCGAGGAGAACCCGCGTCATCAAGACCTCGGGCCCCAGCCTCGCATCGAGTTGGAAACCGCCATCGGGCGGTCGCAGCAGTATTTGCTGGGCGAGCAGAAGCCCGAGGGCTACTGGGTCGGCGAGTTGATTGTGGACGCGACGCTGGTCGCGGATACGGTGGCCTACCATCATTGGAACGGCAAGGTGGACCCGCAATGGCAGCGCAAGGCGGTCAATCACATCTTCTCGATGCAACTGCCCGACGGCGGGTGGAACATCTATTACGGTGGCCCGGCCGAGGTGAACGCGACCATCAAGTCTTATCTCGCGCTCAAGCTGGCCGGGGTGCCCGTCACCGATCCCCGCATGTTGCGAGCCCGGGAAGTGGCGGTGAACCTCGGGGGCGTGCCGCGCATGAATACCTTCTCGAAGCTGTATCTGGCGCTGCTGGGCCTGTTCCCCTGGGAATACGTGCCGACCATTCCTTGCGAGGTGATCCTGATCGGCAAATGGTTCTACGTGAACTTCAACGAGATGAGTTCATGGAGCCGCTCGATGTTCGTGCCGCTGGCGATCATCAACCATTTCAAGCCCACCCGCAAACTCAAGACCGGGATCAACCTGGATGAGCTTTACCCGGAAGGCATTCACGAGCGCGACCTGGCGCTGGCGCCCGACCCGGAGCGAATTACGTGGCGCAACTTCTTCCTCTGGCTGGACCGGGTGCACAAGTTCGCGGAGTGGTTCGCGCAGCATGGAGTCCACCCATTCCGCAAGCGGGCATTGCGCAAGGCCGAGCAGTGGATGCTGGAGCGGTTTGAGGGGGCCAACGGCCTGGGGGCGATCTTCCCGGCAATGCTCAATTCTCTCATCGCCCTCAAGGCGCTTGGCTACCCGGACGATCACCCGCATGTGGTCCGGGCGGCGCGAGAGTTGAAGAAACTCGAGCACGAGACCGAACAGAGCGTCCGCATCGAGCCTTGCCTTTCCCCGGTCTGGGACACCGCCATCGTCAATATCTGCCTGCTCGAATCCGGTGTGCCCGCTGATCACACGGCATTGAAACGCGCCACCGAGTGGCTGATGGCCAAAGAAATCCGTTTCCGGGGCGATTGGATTTACAAGAATCCGGCCAAGGTCGAGCCGAGCGGGTGGGTGTTCGAGTTCGACAACAAGTGGAACCCGGACGTGGACGATACCGCGATGGTGCTGCTGGCGCTGCGCAAGGTCGCAACGGACGACCGGCAGAAGCGCGACGAGTGCTTCCAGCGGGGCCTGACCTGGATGCTGACCTTTCAGTGCAAGGACGGCGGCTGGGCGGCCTTCGACAAGGACTGCACCAAAGGCGTGCTCGAGAAGGTGCCCTTTGCCGACCATAACGCCATGCTCGATCCCGAGTGCGCCGACATCACTGCGCGAATCCTGGAACTGCTCGGCTACGAAGGCTGGAGCGTCGAGCATCCCCAGGTGCAGAAGGCGCTGCGGTTCATTCGCGAGCGCCAGGAGGAAGACGGTTCGTGGTACGGCCGCTGGGGAGTGAATTATATCTATGGCACCTGGCAGGTGCTGCGCGGCTTGCGCGCCCTTCATTTCGACATGAAGCAGCCGTGGCTGGCCAAGGCCCAGGCCTGGCTGGAGGGCGTGCAGCACGAGGACGGCGGCTGGGGCGAGCGCTGTAACACCTACGACGACCCGGTCTTCAAGGGCCAGGGACCCAGCACCGCCTCGCAAACAGCCTGGGCCGTGATGGGCCTTTGTGCCTTCGGCGACCCGGGGCGTCCCAGCCTCCAGCGCGGGATCGAGTACCTGGTCCGCACACAGAATCCAGACGGCTCCTGGACCGAGCACGAAACCACCGGCACGGGATTCCCGAAAGTCTACTACCTCAAGTATGACATGTACCGAAACGCCTGGCCGCTGCTCGCACTGGCCACCTATCGCAACCTGTGCGCGCAAGCCGGCAGCGCTGAGCGGGGCATGACTCGGGGCGGTCCGTCCCAGGCGCGGGATTGAGTCGTTGGGTGAGAAGAAGCCTGCTCATCGGCGCGGCAGTGCTCGTTGCTGGCCTGCTCGCCGGGATACTGGTTTGGAAGCAGGGCACGGAACCGCTGGTTTATTATCAAGGTAAGACTGTCCGGGCATGGGCGGCACAACTCTACGCTCCAGCCCAAAGGCCCCGCGACGAGGCCAGCGCCGCCCTAAGGGCAATGGGGCCTCGGGCCATCCCTGAATTGGTCCGGTTGCTGCAAGCGAGAAACTCCATCTTCCGCAAGCTGGCGTGGTCCATGCCCCGGGCGGTGCCGCGGCGGTTGCGCCTGTTCATTCTGCGGAATGTGCGCATACCCGACGCCGCGTTTGTTCGCAGATCGGCCGCCCGCGCCCTTGCCACGATCGGACCGGATGCCCATGCCGCCGTGCCGGCGCTGGCTCGGGCCTTGCGCGACAGCGAGCGAGAGGTGCGCTGGGAAGCTGCGGAGGCGCTGGGGGCTATCGGCGAGCAGTCCGTCACGGAACTGGTCAACGCCTTGGCTGCTACAGACCCCGAGCTTCGGGTGCTGGGCGCCACGGCGCTCCGCCGGGCCGGGCCGGCCGCCCAGCGCGCCGTCCCCGCCCTGGTGGCGGGGCTTGAAGACGAAAGCGAAGCGGTCCAAACGGCCAGCGGCGGCGCTTTGGCCGCGATCGGGGCGGCTGCCGTGCCGGCGCTGCTTGATGCCATAGAGAACAAACATGGACCGGCCCGCCAGGCTGCCGCTAAGGTTCTCATGTCGCTCG